>DASSJW010000370.1:0-5110 GCA_035690995.1 Xanthobacteraceae bacterium | reverse complement strand
GACTTCGGACAGCGAGGGATCGCCGCGCCGACGCCGCCATCCAGATCCGGAAGAGCCTGAAGGGGGCGATCGCTCCTCCGGCACTGATGAAACGGCCATGCTGACAATCCTCTGGCTCTCCTTAGCCTTCTTGCGAATAATTTGCAATTGCATTCGCACCCATCCAGCCCCGGCCGTCACTACCGAAACTCAAGCGTGCCGAATAAGTTGGCAGAGGCCGGAGCGTGGGCGCGGCGGATGGGCGACCGAGGCGGAGCTGATGAACTGGCGTTCTTCCCTCGTTCAGGCGCTGACGCCGGGGTTCCCGCGCGCGGCGGCTCTGGGTGTCCTCGCGCTCGGGCTGACGGCAGGCGACGCTTTGGGCGCTGAAGGCGCCAAGGTCGGCGCCTCCGAGGTGGTCTTCCTGGCGCAGCTCATCACGCTGATGCTGGTCGGGCGGCTCCTC
This sequence comes from Xanthobacteraceae bacterium, assembly GCA_035690995.1. Classification (GTDB taxonomy): domain Bacteria; phylum Pseudomonadota; class Alphaproteobacteria; order Rhizobiales; family Xanthobacteraceae; genus VAZQ01. The sequence continues at coordinate 4,665 of DASSJW010000370.1, read as the reverse complement.
GGTGAGGCCATGAACCGTATCGGGCAACCCTCGGTCATGGGCATGTTGCTCGGCGGCATTCTGCTGGGGCCGTCGGTGCTGGGCGCGCTGCTGCCCGAGTTCCAGCAGGCCCTGTTTCCAAAAGCGCCCGAGCAGAAAGCCATGCTCGACGGCATCTCGCAGTTCGGCATCCTGCTGTTGCTGCTGCTGACCGGGATGGAGACCGACCTCAAGCTCGTGAGCAAGGTCGGCAAAGCGGCCCTGAGCATCTCGCTGACGGGCGTGGCGGTGCCGTTCATTTGCGGCTTCACGCTGGGCCAGTTCATGCCGGAATCGCTGCTGCCGCATCCCGACCAGCGCCTCCTCACATCGTTGTTCCTCGGCACCGCGCTGTCGATTTCCTCGATCAAGATCGTGGCGGCGATCGTGCGCGAGATGGGGTTCACCCGCCGCAATCTCGGACAGATCATCGTCGCCTCGGCGATCTGCGAGGACTCCATCGGCTGGATCATCATCGCGATCACGTTCAGCCTCGCGGAAGCGGGAACCATCGATGTTGTGAGCGTGAGCAAGAGCGTGCTGGGAACGGCCGCATTCCTGGTCGCGAGCTTTACCGTCGGACGCCGCGCGGTTTTTTTCATGATCCGCTGGGCGAATGATAATTTCGAGAGCGACTTCCCGGTGATCACGACCATTCTGGTGATCATGGGCGCGATGGCGCTCACGACGCATTTCATCGGCGTCCATACCGTCTTGGGGGCGTTTGTCGCCGGCGTGCTCATCGGCGAATCGCCAATCCTGAGCAAACATATCGATGAGCAGCTGCGCGGGCTCATTCTGGCGTTTTTCATGCCGGTATTTTTCGGCGTCGCCGGCTTGTCGACCGATCTGACCGTCCTCCGGGATCCGCAACTCGCGCTGATGGCGCTCGGGCTGATCGTGATCGCGAGCGTCGGCAAGTTTGCCGGTGCCTTCATCGGCGGCGAAATCGGCGGCTTGAGCCGCCGCGAGGCTCTGGCGCTCGCTTGCGGCATGAATGCGCGCGGCTCGACCGAGGTCATCGTCGCCACGATCGGCCTGTCCATGGGCGCGCTCAGCCAGAATCTTTTCACCATGATCGTGGCCATGGCGGTCGCCACCACCATGGCGATGCCCCCGATGCTGCGCTGGGCGCTGGCGCGCGTGCCGATGGCCAAGGCGGAAAAGGACCGGCTCGAGCGCGAGGAACTCGAGGCGAAGGAGTTCGTGCCCAACCTCGAGCGCCTGCTGATCGCGGTGGACGAAAGTGCAAACGGCAAGTTTGCGGCGCGGCTCGCCGGGCTGATCGCCGGTCCGCGCGGCTTGCCGACGACGGTGTTGCCTTTATCGGAAACCGGCAAGGGCAAGGCCAAGCTCCGCGCTCAACCGCAGGGGAAGGATGCCGAGAGCGGCGATCGCGCCGGCGAAGCCGTGAAAGCAGCCGCCGAGGAGGGTAAGCAGCGTCAGACCAGCGAAGCTCCCGCCGCGCAGGTCGACGTGACCGTCCGCGGGAACGACGCCTCGAGCGAGGAGGCGATCGCGAAAGAAGCGAAGAAAGGCTACGACCTCCTGCTCATCGGGGTTGCGAATACCGCCAAGAATGGGGCGTTTCACCCCGACGTCACACGCATCGCCGCTGCGTTCGAAGGTCCGCTCGCAATCACCGTCGGCAAGGGCGTTCACCTCCAGCAGCCAGAACGCAGCCCGCTGCACATCCTGGTCCCGCTGAATGGAACCGAGGTGTCGCGCCGCGCCGCCGAGGTGGCGATTGCGGTCGCGCAGGCTTCCGGCTGCCCGGTCGCCGCGCTCTATGTCGCTCATTCCACAACGAGCAAGCCGCGCAAACGACGAGGTTTCCGTCTCCTCCAGCAGGAGCAGGCGATCATGAAAGACTTCGTCGAAATGGCCGACCGCTACGACGTAGCAGCCAAGACCGCGGTGCGCGCCGACCTGGCGCCGGACAAGGCGATCCTGACCGAAGCGAAGGAGGCCCAGCACGACCTCATCATCATGGGAGTGAGCCGCCGGCCAGGCGACAGGCTGTTCTTCGGGGAGACCGCGGCGGCGGTGCTGGACAAATCGCCGGCCTCGATCCTGTTCGTCGCGACCTGAGCGGGGACGCCGCGACGAAACATCACTTCTCCTCGCGCGGCCGTCCGCTCGCCGGCAGCTGGCTGAACGTGTTGCTGCGCGGGAAACCTTTGGGGGCCAGCCGTCCGGCATCGGCGCGATTGCCACGCCAATCGGCAAGCTCCTTGAGCGTGAGCGTAAACGCGCGGCCGGCAGTGTCTGTCCAGGACAGGCCCTCCTCCACCTTGAACGCCTTGACGTCGGACAGCCCGCCATCCTTGTAGCGCTGCAGGCGGACGCCGCGTCCTCGCGTCATCTCCGGTACCTGCTCCAGCGGAAAAACCAGCATCTTGCGGTTCTCGCCGATGGCCGCGACAAGCTCGCCCTCCACCACCGCGATGGCGCGGGCTTCGTCGGGTAGCGTGACGTTGAGCACCTGCTTGCCCTTACGGGTGTTGGCGAGACATTCGTCCTCGGGCACGACGAAGCCGCGCCCGTCCGTGCTCGCGACGAGGAATTTGCGGCCGCCCTGATGACGGAATACGGCGACGACGGCCGCCTCCTGCTCCAGATCGGCGAACAGACGGATCGGCTCGCCGTGTCCGCGGCCGCCGGGAAGCTTCGCCGCGTCGAGCGTGTAAAAGCGCCCATTGGTGGCGAATACCAGACATTTCGACGTGGTCTCGGCGGGGAAGGCGAACTTCGGTCCGTCGTCGGCTTTGAACGCGACGCCTGACAGGTCGCTTACCGTTCCGCGCAGCGTACGGATCCAGCCTTTTTCAGAGACGACGACGGTGATCGGCTCGCGTTCGACCAGCGCCTCCTCGATCGCCGCCTCGTCATGCACGGGCGCCTGCGCAAAGGTGGTGCGGCGCTTGCCGAGCGGCGTCTTGGGTCCAAACTTCGCGCGGACCTCCTTGACCTCGTCGGCGATCTTCTTCCATTGCTCCGTCTCGGAGCCGATGAGTTCCTTGAGCTTCTTGCGCTCGGCGCGCAGTGCTTTGTCTTCCTGCCTGATCTCCATTTCCTCGAGCTTGCGCAGGTTGCGCAGCCGCATATTGAGGATGGCGTCGGCCTGCACATCGGAGAGCTTGAACGCCTTCATCAGCACGGGCTTGGGCTCATCCTCGCTGCGAATGATCTTGATGACCCTGTCGAGGTTGAGATAGGCGACGAGATAGCCGCCGAGCACTTCGAGCCGATGCTCGGTCCGGTTAAGGCGGAAATTCGATCGCCGCAGCAGCACTTCGCGGCGATGCGTAAGCCATTCGGTCAGCGCCTCGGCGAGACCGACAACCTTGGGAATGCGCCCTTTTACCAGGACGTTCATGTTGAGCGAGATGCGGCTTTCAAGCTCGGTCAGCTTGAACAGCGACTCCATCAGCAACTCGGCGTCGACCGTGCGGGCACGCGGCTCGATCACGAGCCGAATGTCCTCGGCGGACTCGTCGCGCGCATCGGCAACCAGCGGCAGCTTCTTTTCGTTGATGAGCTCGGCCAGCCGCTCGACCAACCGGCCTTTCTGGACCAGCCAGGGGATCTCGGTGATGACGATGAGATAGGTGCCGCGGCCGGTGTCTTCCTTGTGCCACCGCGCCCGCACCCGGAATGAACCACGACCGGTGGTGTAGGCCTCGGCGATCGATTCGGGCGGATCGACGATCACGCCGCCGGTGGGAAAATCCGGGCCCGTCACGTGTTTCAACAGCGTGCGGCTTCTTGCGTTCGGCGTGCCGATGAGGTGGAGGGCCGCATCACACAGCTCGGCGACATTGTGCGGCGGGATCGCCGTCGCCATCCCGACGGCGATGCCCTGCGAACCATTGGCCAGCAGGTTGGGAAACGCCCCCGGCAACACCACCGGCTCGTTCTCGGAGCCGTCATAGGTCGGCCTGAAATCGATCGCGTCTTCGTCGATGCCGTCGATCAGAAGATGCGCGACCTCGGTCAACCGCGCTTCGGTGTACCGCATGGCGGCGGGGTTATCGCCGTCCACGTTGCCGAAATTGCCCTGCCCATCCACCAGCGGATAACGTTGCGCAAAATCCTGCGCGAGACGCACGAGCGCGTCGTAGACCGCCTGGTCGCCGTGCGGATGGAACTTACCGATGACGTCGCCGACGACGCGGGCGCATTTCTTGAAGGCCGCCCCGGGGTCGAGACGCAACAGCTGCATGGCGTACAGCAGCCGTCGATGAACCGGCTTGAGTCCGTCGCGCGCGTCCGGGAGCGCGCGGCCGGTGATGGTGGAGAGCGCGTATTGCAGATAGCGCTCTTCCAACGCTTCGCGCAGCGCAATCTCTTCGACATCGCCGTCGCGGGGGGGAATCAGTTGTTTGCCCATGGACAAGAATTAATGTGTGGCCATCCAATGAACAAGCGATGAATGCGTTAGCCACGCGCCGTTCTGATTGTCCGGCATAGCTTCAGGACAATGGCGTTTGTCGTCGCGCTGCGGGGCGATCTGGCGGCAAGCCGGTTAACGGATGAACGCGCGGCGCCGACGGCCGGAACTCGGACCGCAGCTACGCGGTCACCAAACGTCAGATCGCGGGAGACGCTCGGTCGGCGCCTCTCTTGGACCAGAGGAGAGTAGAA
>DASSJW010000369.1:0-7125 GCA_035690995.1 Xanthobacteraceae bacterium | reverse complement strand
CCGAGGAGGTGGTGAAGGCCGACATCCTGGTCAACGCGATCGCGCCGTCGACCATGGATACTCCCGCAAACCGCAAGGCGATGCCCAAGGCCGATTTCTCCGCGTGGACCAAGGTCGAGGACGTGGCCGCGACCATCCTGTTTCTGGCCTCGCCGGAGAACCGCGTCACCCGCGGCGCGGTCGTGCCGGTCTACGGGCGAAGCTGACGCGATGCGGGTCCAGACATCGCGATACCGGCGGACCGTGTTGGGGGTGCACTCCAGGGTGCAGTCCAACAGTGGACCCCTGTAAAAAACAGGGCAGATACAGGACTGGCGACCAACAATCACCTCATGCCGGAACTTGAATCTGCCCCTGTGACTATCCCGCACCTCCGATCATGGCACCGCGAACGTAGTACCCGTCGGTCTGCATCGGAGCACAAGGAAATCAACTCTGCGCCAGGCGATACAGGTACGGATCTGGAAACGCGTCATCCGGAATATCTTCTCCAGCAATCCACTCGATGCTGTTTGGAAGCGCGCCGTCTCTCTCCATGAACTCTTTGACCGCTTTCCAAGCGCTTTCGAATGGAATGTACAATCCAACCGGCATGAGGTCACCATGCATGGTCTTGACCCACTCTTTCAGACGGCTCAGGTCCCCCTTGGAGTAGTAGAACTCTCCACGCGCGCCACCCGATTTGTGGTAGTGCAAGAGTATCCCATGGTTGAAATTACCTAGAATGGTCAGGTTGAGGTCGATGCGTCCCTTGTTGCGTGGCAGATGCGCCGTCCCATCGACCCCCTCCGCCGAAAGCCCCCAGCAGTTGTTGCGGCGAGCAAATATCCAGCGCCGTTCTCGGGGCCCTAAGAAATAGGGCTGCAGCTGGCTGGGCGACGGCCATCCAGGTCCATCGAAGGCATCGAAATACACGCTCTTCCTCATTCGCCCCCCTACTTCATCCAAGAGCCATCGCGCATCGTCCTGCTTGACCCGTCTGGATCGACAAAAGTCACCGTGAGATTGCCGAGCTCCAATCCGATATAGGGCAACAAATCTTTGCAATTGTTGCAAAGTACAGTGTCGCCAAATACCGTCAATGTCCTGCCCGTCAGAATGCCGCCGCGTTGTCGGGCCGGGCCAAAGCGCTCTCTCGATCAAGGATTTCGGCACCGGACGAACGGCTCTGACGTTGTCGAATGACCGCTGGACCATTTTGGACACCTTCAGGTCGCGCGCGCGGATCACGTCGTGGCGCGGCATGCTTGTCGTGCTCGAGATTGTTTGGGAGCGATCGCCGCAGCTACGGGCGGCGCCGCCAACGGGGTAAGATCGAGCTAACCGCTCCCGGCCAGAGTGAACCAGAGGCGATCGAGCGAGATGGTAAGAGCCGCGCGGACATGTGCGCGCCGACGCTTCGACGCGCGGGCTAACCAGCAAGATCGCCGAGCGCCCGCGCGCTGCAAAGCCTTACCGATCCGGGTGCTGGAGCGCTAGGAAGGCGGCGCCAGCATCGGATCGGCGTTCATGCACACTTTTGGATGATGCGTCTTTATAAAAGATTCGCGATACGAAGTCGCGCGCGTGTGTGCAGGTAGCGCGCGATCTGTCAGGGATATGTAGCACCCGATCTGTCCGGTTCATGGTGGCCTTCCTGACGGAGGGCTGGGATGCGCTCCACCCGAACGGGGCCGCAATACCGCCGCCGGATGTGAGACGGTTCACGCTCGCTGCTCCAATCGAATGGTACCGATTGCGTGGCGCGGCGCAGGAATGCTCGCGCGCCAAAACCGGCATCGGACGAGGGACCAAGATGTTTCGATACCTGAAGAATGGGCGAATAAGTCTCGACGTCCCCGCGCCAGCGGCGGTGGTCGGTGTGTTGCTTGTCGCCGCCCTGACCAAGGGAGGGCATCCGGGATGGGGCGTCGGCGGGGTGCTCGCCCTCTATGTCCTCTGCGCCCTCTATGTGGCGATACGAAATTCGACACGGCGCGCGGATATTCGCCGCCAGGCGCTTGGCGCCAGCACTCTTTAGCGAGACCTCTGACAGGAGGAGACGATGCCAAATCCCGGCCAGCCCACGATCCGGCTCGGCGCCACGGGCAACGTGGTCCGCCGGCTTCAGCGAGCGTTGCGCCGCACGCCGAACCCCGGGCTGAAAGTCGACGGCATATTTGGCCCTGCGCTGGAGACGACCGTGAAGGAGTTCCAGGAGGGCGCCGGGCTCGTGGTCGACGGCATCGTCGGCCCGGCGACTTGGACTGCGTTGCCGGACGGCGGCCCCATGCCGGTTCTGCAAGAGGGTTCCTCCGGTGAGGTCGTTCGCTCCCTGCAGACCCTGCTCACCAACGGCGCTTCCGGTGCATGGGGCACGACCCCCCACGGGATCGACGGCCATTTTGGCCCGCGCACCAAGGCCTCCGTACAAGCCTTTCAGACCTGGGGTGGCGTCGCAGCGGACGGAGTGGTGGGAGACCAGACCTGGGCGGTCTCGCTCCACGCAGCCAGTGCGACCTTGGAAAGTGCGGTTGGACTCAAGTTCGTTGTGGGCTGACCGCAGCCCGACCTGTGGGAGCTCCATCCAGGCTGGTAGCGGCCCGCTGGGAAAACCACACAGCTGCAGACGACGGCGCTGCCGCCCTCAGTCATCAACCGGAACGACGTCGCGCGCCGGCGCCTTGACCAGACGGCTCACCGCACCGGCGGCGACGACCGCATGCTGCTGGGCATAAGCCTCGTGGTTCCTCTCGATATGCTCGAGATCGTAGAGGTAGTTCACCATCAGGCCGTGCGACTGGCGCAGCGCCCGTTCCGACGTATCGGCGGCGAAATTCAGTCGCTCGAGCCGCGCACCGTTGCCGAGATGGAAGCGTGCAACCGAATCGAGCGGGGTTCCGCGCGGCGTGCGGGCGCGCAGGTAATACCACGCCGCCGCGCGCAGCAGCGGCTCGCGCAATGTCTCGACGGCGGCCTCATCCCGCCACCAGTCGGCGCGATCGAGCGTCTCGAGCGCCGCGCGATCCTCCTCGCTGAGCGCCAGCGACGCCTCCGTTGCGCGCTCGCGCTTGAGCCATTCGGCAAAGTTGGGAGCCGGCGACAAGGTGATGAAGGTCGACAGCCGTGGAATTTGACGTCCCACCTCCTCGACCACCTGCTTGATGAGGAAGTGGCCGAACGATACCCCCGCCAGCCCACGCTGGCAGTTGGAGATCGAATAGAATACCGCCGTCGTCGCGCGTTCGGGGTCGATGCGCTCGCGGTTGGCGGACAGGATCGGATCGATCCCCGCGGGCATGCCGCGCGTCAGCGCCACCTCGACGAATATCAACGGCTCGTCGATCAGCGCCGGATGGAAGAAGGCGTAGCAGCGGCGATCGGGTGAATCGATGCGGGCGCGCAGGTCATTCCAGTCGCGGATCGCATGCACCGCCTCGTAGCGGATGATCTTCTCCAGCAGATTCGCCGGCGTCGACCAGTCGATGGTCCGCAGCACGAGGAAGCCGCGATTGAACCAGGACGAGAACAGGTGAAGAAAGTCGTCGTCGATGGCGGCGAGATCATCGCGATGATCCATGGCCTCGAGCAGCTGGGCGCGCATGCGCACCAGCGCCGCCGTGCCGCCGGGCGCCAGGTTGAGACGCCGGAAGAGCTCGAGCCGCCGCGGCTCGGACGCGCGGTGGAGCTTGGCTGCGGCGGCATCTGAGGGCGTATTCGTCCACGCCGTGGCCGCGGCACTGAGCCGGGCACGGTCGGGGCCGAACCGGGTCGCCAGCGCCTCGAAGAAGGCGATGCGCGGGCCTGTCTTCAGCTCGGCGTAGCGAGACAGAATTTCGCGCGCGAGCGCCACACCTGAGGCTTCGCCGCGGCCGGAAAGCAGGTCCTCGCACAGTTGGGCGAGGTTGGCCGAGCGCTGCTCCGCGACCCCACGCCGGTCGCGCGTACGATCGATCAGCGCCCGTCCGCGCTCCGCGATGGACTGCAGCATCTCGCCGAAAAAGGAGGTGTTCACCGGTAGGTCCAAATCCATGGCCGCGTAGCTGAATAGATAGTGTCGAGGCGACAAATTCACAAATCATGCCAAGACCCGCCAGTTCCACGCTCTGGACAAATGGGGGCTGGGCAGGCCACAGAAGCGACAGTTTTGTTGCCGCGGCAGCCCGCAATGGCACGCAGGAGGAATGATCGATGCCGGGTCCTTTGGCCGGACTACGCGTGCTCGAACTTGCCCGCATCCTGGCGGGACCGTGGGCCGGGCAGATTCTCGCCGACCTCGGCGCCGACGTGGTCAAGGTCGAGCGTAAAGGCACCGGTGACGACACGCGGGGCTGGGGCCCGCCCTTCGTCGAAGGGAAGGACGGCAGCCATCTCGGTGCCGCCTATTTCCACGCCACCAATCGCGGCAAACGCTCGATCGAGGTCGATTTCGAGAGCGAGGACGGGCGGCGCATCGTTCGCAAGCTGGCGGCGCGCTCGGACGTGCTGATCGAGAATTTCAAGGTTGGCGGGCTGGCCAAATTTGGCCTGGACTATGCCAGCCTGAGCCAGGAATGCCCGCGCCTGATCTATTGCTCGGTCACCGGCTTCGGCCAGACCGGGCCTTATGCCGCCCGCGCCGGGTATGATCTCATGGCGCAGGGCATGGGCGGGATCATGGACCTGACCGGTGCGCCTGATGGCGAGCCCCAGCGCGCCGGGGTTCCAGTCGCCGATATCTTCACCGGCATCTATTCGGTCGTGGGAATCCTCGCCGCGCTGCACGAGCGCGAGCGGACCGGCCGCGGCTGTCTGGTGGATACCGCGCTGGTCGACAGCCAGGTCGGCGTGCTCGCCAACCAGGCGCTCAACTATCTCGTCTCGGGCCAGGTCCCCAAGCGCATCGGCAATGCGCATCCCAACATCGTCCCCTACCAAGTATTTCCCGTGGCCGATGGGCACATCATCATCGCGACCGGCAACGACAACCAGTTCGCCAAGCTCTGCGCGGTACTGGGCGAGCCCAAGCTCGCCGAGGAGCCGAATTATCGCGCCAACTCCGACCGGCTGAAGCACCGCGACGAGTTGGTCGCGCGCCTGTCCGCGTTGACGCGGCGCTGGTCGCGCGCCGACCTGCTGGCAAAGCTCGAATCCGTCCAGGTCCCGGCGGGGCCGATCAACCCCCTCGATCAGGTGTTTGCCGACCCGCAGGTGGTGCATCGCGGCATGCGCATCGACCGGCCGAGCGCCGCGGCCAAGGCCGGCACCATCCCGGGCGTGCGCACACCGATCATGATCAACGGCAATCCAGCGGCGGCGGAACGGCCGGCGCCGCGGCTTGGCGAGCACACGGCGGACATTTTGCGCGAGATCGGCGAAGGGTAGATCTTCCGGCCGTCTTTGCCGGACCTCGTCCCGTCATCCCATCCGTCCATGCAAGCGCCAGCGGAAAAAGGTCGATCCCGCTGATCAAACGCGCATCGCGCGGCCGCCAGGGACAAATAGCATCTGCTGATCGAAGCTATTTGTGCGCCACGCCCATCAGGTGATCGGGCAGCCAGGTCGCAATCTCGGGGAAGATGCACAGGATCACGATCGCCAGCATCATGCAGGCCACATAGGGAAGCGTGCCCCACATCACCTGTGTCACCGGCACGTCGGGCGCGATCGAGCTGACGATGTAGATATTGAGCCCGACCGGCGGGTGGATCAGCCCGATCTCCATGTTGATGGTCATGATCACGCCGAACCAGACGGGGTCAAAGCCCGCCGTGGTGATGATCGGGTAGAGGATCGGCGACGTCATCAGGATGATGGCTGCGGGCGGGATGAAGAAGCCGCTCACCAGCAGAAACAGATTGATGAGCAGCATCAGCACCCATTTGTTGACGTGCATATCGGCGATCGCCTGCGCCAACGTCTGGGTGAGATAGAGCGAGGTCAGCATGTAGCCGAACAGAACGGCGGTCGCGATGATCATCAGGATCATCACCGATTCCCGCGTGGTATCGCGCAGGATGAGCCACCATTTGTCCGGCGCCCACATGCGATAGATGAGGACGGCCATCAGCACGCAGAGCGCCGCGCCGACGCCGGCGGCTTCCGACGGCGTCGCCACGCCGCCATAGAGCGTGTACATGACGCCGAAGATGATCAGGAGAAACGGCGCGATCTTCGGGATGGACTGGAATTTTTCCTTCCACGAATAGCGAAAGCCCAAGGCGTGCGAGCGAAAGCCCCGCCTCCAGATGATGAACAGTGTCCACAGGATGAACAGGCCGGTGAGCATCAGCCCCGGCAGCACGCCGGCGAGGAACAGCCGCCCTATCGAGGTCTCGGTGGCAATCCCGTAGAGGATAAACGTGATCGACGGCGGGATCAGGATGCCGAGCGTGCCGCCGGCGCAGATCGAGCCGGTGGCGACGTCGTCCGGATAGCCGCGCCGGCGCATTTCCGGAATGCCCATCTTGCCGATGGCCGCGCAGCACGCGGGCGAGGAGCCCGTGAGCGCGGCAAAGATCGCGCAGGCTCCGATATTGGAAATCACCAGCCCGCCGGGCACGCGATAGAGCCAACGGTCGAGGGCCTCGTAGAGGTCCTTGCCGGCGGGCGACGAGCCGATTGCCGCGCCCATCATGACGAACATCGGGATCGACACCAGCGTGAAGTCGGACAGGCCGGTGTAGAACGTCTCCGCCGCCACATGCAGCGAATCCAAGCCCTGAAAGATGACCAGAAACGAAATGGCGATGGCGCCGAGCCCAAACGCGACCGGGGCACCCGAGAGCAAAATGACGAGGGTGACGACGAGAACGATCACGCCTTGCGTGGTGGGACTCATGCCACCTCCTTCGGCGGCAGCCCGAATGGCAACTCGCGGCCGGTCACCAATTTGAAGATCTCGGCGACGTATTGCAGGCTGAGAAGCGCCAATCCGATCGGCATCGCCGCGTACGGGATCCACATGCGCGCGCGCCACATGGACTCCGAGCGCCAGTTGTTGTCCCAGGCTTCTTGCCAGAACTGGAACGTCAGTACCGTCATGACGACGCAGAAGGCCAGCGACATCAGCATGGAAGCGAGCGCGAGGCGGTAGCGACCTTTCTGGCCAAGAAAGAGCGGCAGGACGTCGACGTTGACGTGACCGCGGTTGAGCAGCAGATAAGG
>DASSJW010000368.1:0-2739 GCA_035690995.1 Xanthobacteraceae bacterium | reverse complement strand
TCGCGCTTCGATCTAGAGACACGGGGCAAAACCGGCTCTCGCGCCTGCACGGACGAGCCGTTGATCAAGTCTGCAAACTCGCTGCCGGGGACGCCCCCTGACATGGGCAGCCAATCGGCGGCAGCGAATTCGGCCCGGATGAGCTTAGGCTTTGACTCGGACCGGACGCAGCAGAAAGGCCGGCAAATGTCCGCCGTCGTCGGCATCGGCGGGTTGGGACGCCGGCTTGGGCGTGCGGCGCGGCCGCACGTCGTCCAAACGGGCAACTGGCGCCGGAACGCTATCGCGTCGGGGCGACGATCCGCGTCCATGCCGGCGGCCACCGCTCGCTCGCTGTTCACCGTTGTTTCGCTGCTGGTCGTTTCGGGGGCCGCCGTTGCGGCGCTCGCCGTGCCGGTCTTCACCGTTCCGCTGATCGGCGCTGCCGGGCCCATCGGCCTCCGACCGTTCAGGCGCGGAGACCCGCGGCTCACCGCCCATCCAGGGAATGCTCTGACCGATCAGCTTCTCGATCGCGGCGACGCTCTTCGTGTCCGACGGGGCGACCACGGTAATGGCTGTCCCGGTTCTTCCGGCGCGCCCGGTGCGGCCGATGCGATGGACGTAGTCGTCGGGATGATGCGGGACGTCGAAATTGAAGATGTGACTGACCGCGGGAATGTCGAGGCCGCGCGCGGCGACGTCGGAAGCCACCAACAATGTCACTTCGTTCTTGCGGAATTGGTCGAGCGCGGCAGTGCGCGCGGACTGATCCATGTCACCATGGAGCGCGATCGCGGAGAAGCCGTGCCGGACCAGCGAGCGATGCAGCGCCGCGACCTCACGCTTGCGATTGCAGAAGATGATCGCATTGGTCAGGCCTTCCGAGCCGCGGATGAGACGGCGCAGGGTATCGCGCTTGTCGTGCGGCTCGCGACCGGTCTTGACCAGCATTTGGGTGGTGGTGGCGACCGTAGTCGCCGGGCGCGCCACCTCGACCTTCACCGGATTGTGCAGGAACTGCTCGGTGATGCGCCGGATCTCCGGCGGCATGGTGGCGGTGAAGAACAATGTCTGGCGCGTAAACGGCACCAGCTTGCAGATGCGCTCGATATCCGGAATGAAGCCCATGTCGAGCATGCGATCGGCTTCGTCGATCACGAGCAGTTCGACCCCGGTGAGCAGGAGCCGGCCGCGCTCGAAATGGTCGAGCAGGCGGCCAGGCGTGGCAATGAGAACGTCGACGCCGCGGGTGAGCTTGGCGTCCTGTTCGTCGAAGCTCACGCCGCCGATCACCAGCGCAACGTTGAGCTTTTGACCGGCGCCATACTTTTCGAAGCTCTCCTGCACCTGCGCAGCAAGCTCACGCGTCGGCTCCAGGATGAGCGTGCGCGGCATGCGCGCGCGCGCACGGCCGTTCTCCAGCCGCGTGATCATCGGCAGCGTGAAGGCAGCGGTCTTGCCGGTGCCGGTCTGCGCAATGCCGAGCACGTCGCGGCGCGCGAGCACGTGCGGTATGGCTTGTTCTTGAATGGGCGTGGGAGTGGTGTAGCCGGCCGCTTGGACCGCGGCGAGAACTTTGTCGGACAAGCCGAGCTGAGAAAACGACATAAAACCTCGAGTCGGGACCGTCCGGAGCCTAGCCGCGCCGGATGACGGAACAACGACTAAAGTTGCGCGGGGACGGACGGTCGAGTGGTAACGGATCAAACCGTTCGCCGGGAACATAGTCATTCGGGCCCCAAAGTCAATCCTGCTGCACCGCAATAAGTTGAATTAGAACCTGATTTTTTCCCGCTAACTGGAGAAAGGACCACGAATGCCCGAGCCGATGCCCATCGTTCTCGTGCCCGGACTGAATTGCTCGGCCCGGCTCTATGCCGAGCAAATTCCCGCGCTGTGGCGATTCGGGCCGGTGCAGGTCGCCGACCATACTCGCGACGACAGCATGGAGGCGATCGCCGCCGCCATCCTCGCGCATGCCCCGCCGCGCTTTGCGCTCGTGGGACTTTCGATGGGCGGTTACATCGCGCTCACGATGGTGCGGCAGGCACCCGCGCGCGTTCACAAGCTCGCGCTGCTCGACACCTCGGCGCGACCCGAGACGCCGGAGCAGAGCAAGCGGCGCAAGCCGCAGATTGCGCTCGCACAAGGCGGGCACTTCGCCGAGGTCCCGCCGCTGCAGTTTCCGGTCTTCGTGCATCGCAACCGCCAGCATGACGAGGCGCTCAGAGCGCGCGTGCGGAGCATGGCTGAGGAAACCGGCGCTGAGGCCTTCCTGCGCCAGCAGAAGGCGATCATGACGCGGCCCGATATGCGGCCGCTGCTGGCCTCGATCACGTGTCCGACGCTGGTGCTGGTCGGCGATGGCGACGAACTCACGCCGCCGCCGTTATCGGAGGAGATCGCCGCCGGAATCGCCGGATCGCGGCTCGTCGTCATCGCGGATTGCGGACACCTCTCGACCATGGAGCGGCCGGAAGCAGTGAACCGCGAACTCGTGGAATGGATGGCGCGCTGATAGTCATGGCGGGGGTGCCGGCTGCGGCGACCCGGTGCTATAGATCGTCATGGCATCGGTCCTCGACCTCATCGGCAATACGCCTCTCATCGAGGTCACCCGCATCGATCGCGGCCCCTGTCGGCTGTTTCTCAAACTCGAGAGCGCGAACCCGTCCGGCTCGCTCAAGGACCGGCCTGCGCGCACGATGATCGAGGCGGCGGAGGCCGATGGTCGGCTCAAGCCCGGCGGTACAATCG
>DASSJW010000367.1:0-5132 GCA_035690995.1 Xanthobacteraceae bacterium | reverse complement strand
TGTACCTGGGCGTCAACTCGCGGTGACAAATCCCGATCACCCTGTAGCCCGCCATCGTGCTGCTCCACATCGGGCTGTTCTCCGGCCAACCCTCCGGGGCCACCCAAAGGCCTTTGATCAGGCGCTTTGTCACCCACCAGTAGTGCGTGACAAGAGGCAGGTCGATATGCACGAGCGTGTCCGCCTTGGAGAACCGCTCCCAGGCGGACGCAACACAGCCAAAGCCGTCAATGATCCACTCGTCCCGGCGCAGCAGGTCCGCATGCGCCTTCAAGTACTCGTCGTGCGGAACCTTGCCGCCGCCGGACCTGAACTGGATCATGTCGAGCGGGTACAAGGGCAGCCGCGTCAGATCCGCCAGCCGTCGGGCAAGCGTCGATTTGCCGCCGCCGGTATTGCCGAAGACCGCGACTCTTTTCATCTGGCACGCTCTGTCAACATGTCCCCCGATGCGCCTCAGGGTCAAATCGACAAGTCGCAAGGAAGCATAAGACGTCCGCTTTCGCGGGGAAAGCGACCGAAAGCCGTTCGAACGTTTCAGCGTCCCGGCAGGGCCTCGCACAGGATCGCGCGCCGGCGTCTTGCTGGAACGGAAAAAAGCGCGAATATTCACACCAGTCGGATTTCGTCTGACCAAGGTCCAAGGGAGGAACATGATGCTTGAAAAGGCACGACACCGGCTATTCGGATGCAACTGCTGCGCCGAGCCGTTCGCCGCCACCGGCGTGAGCCGCCGCGAGCTGCTGGCCGGAGGCGCAGCGCTCACACTTGCCGGCGCGGGCTTTGCGCCGAAGGCCTTTGCTCAATCCAAGCCGCACCGCATCGACGTCCACCATCATGTCGCACCCCCGAGCTGGCTCAACACGATGGACATCATCGGGCGCACCAATCCGCCGCTGGCGAACTGGTCGATTCAGAAATCCCTGGACGACATGGACAAGGGCGGGATTGCGACGGCCGTGCTTTCGCCAACCGCGCCGCAGGTCGTTCCGCTCGGCAAGCCGGTCGCGGTCAAGATCGCGCGCGAGTCGAACGAGTACAGCAAGAAGATGGCGGCCGATCATCCGGGCCGGTTCGGCGTCTTCGCGACGCTGCCGCTGCCGCATGTCGACGAGTCGCTGAAGGAAATCAGCTATGTCTTCGACACGCTCCACGTCGATGGCATCGGCATGATGACGAACTACGGCGACAAGTGGCTCGGCCACCCGTTCCTCGATCCGGTCTGGCAGGAGCTCAACCGGCGCAACGCCACGGTCTATACCCATCCCACCGACGCCAATTGCTGCGTGAACCTGATGCAGACCGTGCCCCCTTCCGCCATCGAATGGGGGACCGACTCGACGCGCAGCATCGCCGACCTGATCTTCAGCGGCACCGCGCAGAAATATCCGAACATCAATTGGATCTTCTCGCACGGCGGCGGCGCGCTGACGTCGTTCGCCGAACGTTTCCTGGTGCAGATGGTGAACACGCCGCCCTACAAGGGCAAGTTCACGCGCGAGGACGTGCAAGGTCAGCTCAACCGCTTCTATTACGACACGGCACAGGTGTCGCTGGTGGGAACGCTTGCGGCGCTCGCCAAGCTCGTGCCGGTCTCGCAAATCGTCTACGGCACCGATTTCCCCTATCGGACCGGTGCCGAGCACACCAAGGGGGTTGCGACCGTGTTCAGCGGCGACGACCTCAAGAAGGTCGAACGCGAGAACGCGCTCCGGCTGGTGCCGCGGCTGGCCTGATCCGGATTTCAACGGCTGGAGATTGGCAACGGCAGCCTCCCGGCTGCCGTTTGCATTGCGCTCCAGCGGCTGATGCGTCTTATTCGATCACTTCGTCGGCGCGGTTGAGCAATGTGGACGGTACGTTGACGCCGATCGCCTTGGCGGTCTTGAGATTGATCACCAGTTCGAATTTGGTCGGCTGCTCGACCGGCAGGTCGGCCGGTTTGCTGCCTTTCAGGATCTTGTCGATGATGGCGGCGGTCCTGCGGGCCATTTCCGACTGACTTGCCGAATAGCCGGCGAGGCCCCCGACCGCCGCGAACGCGCCGGTGGGCGCGATGGCCGGGACACGATGCTTCAACGCCAGATCAGCGACGCGCATGCGCGGGAGGCTCGGCTGGACGATGACGGCATCCGTCGCGTCTTTCTTGATGGTCGCAAAAGCCGCATCCAGCTCGCCCGGTCCTGTGATCATGATGGTCGCAATGTCGAGGCGCAGGGCTTGTCCGCCAAGCCGGATCTGTTCCAGAAATGACTTCGTGAACGGATCGGTGGAGTTCGCCAGCACCGCGACGCGCCGCACCGACGGTATGATGTCGCGAATGACTTCGAGGGTCTTGGACCCGATCTCCGCCGTCGTCGACGACGTACCCGTGATGTTGCCGCCCGGCCGCGCGAGGCTGGCGACGAGACCGGTTGCGACCGGATCGCCCGCCGCCAGCATGACGATCGGAATCTCGCGCGTCGCCTGCTTCACCGCCGCGACCGCCGGCGACGGATAGGCAACGATGACGTCGACCTTGAGGCCGACGAGTTCCGCGGCGAGGCCGGGAAGCAGGGCGGGGTCCTCCTTCGCCGAGCGAAATTCAAACTGCAGGTTCTGGCCTTCCCGGTATCCAAGATCGCGCAGCGCTTCACGCAGCAGGCTCCCCAACGGCTCGGGATTGGCCAGGTTGAGGATGCCGATCCTGACCGTCTTCGCCGGTTGTGCCGTTGCGGCGCGCGGCCAAAGGATCGCAGGCATGACGGCCGCGCCGCCGATGAGCGTGATGATCTCGCGACGCCTCATGTCCACTCCTGGCAAGGGTAGGAATTGCGCGCGCACGAAACTAGCACATCGAAATGCCAGGCCTGTACGGGTGCGGCAACTCGCGGCCGATGGTCCATCGTTTTCCGAGGCGATCGTCAGGACCGGCGATGAGGCGCGCGCAGGGATCGGCGACGCCGCCGCAAGGCGGTATCACCCGGAAGCTTCCGATTTCATGCCGCGCCCGATCGCAAATTGGCCGACCGGCCCCTCGACGTGGAACTCGATCCCCGTCATCTTCGCGAACAGGTCGATATTGACGGTCCCGATCGCACATCCGCCGAGCCCCATATCGGTCGCCATCAGATAGAGCGTTTGCGTCAAGACGCCGGCGTCTTTCAGAATGAGCGCATAGGCGAGCGAGCTGTACTTCCATGCCGTCCGGCCGAAGCGCGCCGCGATCGTGATCAGGATCTGGGGCGCGGCGGCCTCGCCCATCGCAAATCCGGCTCCCGCCAACAGCGCATCGAGCTCATGCGTGCGGACGCCGATCGGCACCAGCGCGTGTCCGTCCGCGTCGTAATGATAGAATCCGCGTACCAGTCCTTCGCAGTTGTCGACGGCGAGATAGAGCTCGAGCTCCCAGCTGCCGCCTCCCGACGGATACGGCCTGGCGGCGTAACCGACCATCGGGGCGTCGTCGCCGAGATCGAGCGGGCTGCTCCATTTCGACTGGACGCGCGCGGCGCCGTCGAGAAACCGCGCAAGCTCGGCGAGGGTGATCGGCCGCCGGCCATCGAAGCTGCGCGTCGAATGACGTTCACGCAGGAGCTTTGCGACCGGCAACACGTCCGGCGCCGGCGCGGCCGCCACCTTGCGCAGATCGATTTTCTTTCCCGGCCAGCGCGGCCGCACGGCCGGCGGGGCCGGCATCACGTCCGCATATGGATAAATCCCACCCATCGGATTGGCGTGCCGGCCTTCCGTGCTGCGCGCGTGGAACAGAAGATCGTGAAAGTCCCAAAGAACCAGGTCGTCGTCACCCTCGGCCGGCCGCAGCCCGCTGTCGCGCGCAGGATCGACCTTGAACAGGATTTGGCAATCGACCAGCAAAGCGAGCAGCTCGACCCCGGGAAAACCGACCTGCCGGCACAGCCGCTTGACCGGTTGCGGCGCCGACAACAGGGCCACGGCCGCGGCAATGTTGGGATCGCAAATCCTGAACAACGCGCCTGCTCGCGGCGATTCCAGGACCATCTCGTTGCCGCGCCGGCGCAGATACGCGAACCGCGACAGGACGAGAATGTCGGCCTCGCCGAGCTGCGGTATTTGCGGCCAATAATCCGGCACCTGCGGCTCGATGACGACGTGGTCCTCGCGCTGCGCCTCGCCGTTGCGTGCGCCGAGGCGATACTCCAGCAGGCCGTGCCCGGCCAATCGCCGCACCAACCGATGCATCTCGTCGTCGATGGTGCGGCCGCCGGACGCAAATGCGCCGAATGGCAGACCCGTGCGCAATTGCTGCGCGCGATCCGCCGCGGCGGCGCTGAACTTTCCCAAGCCGACCGAATGGCCGTGGAAGCAGGCGACAATGGTTCCGTCCGAACGCGCTTCGAGGGTGACATGACCGCCCAGCCGAGCGGACAACGTTGGCGGCGCAGCCCGGCGCCCTCGCTTCGTTCCGGGAGCGCGCAAGGCTTGGCCCCTCAGGTCTGGGGGTGAAGCGGATTGAGCTCGTGTTCCGCCAGCGGCCGGTCGCGCAGCCCGAGCTTGATCGGGACATCGTAAAGCCGGCCAGGCGCGAAGCGGCGATAGAAATGCCGCAATCCCGGAACGATCACCCGCACGACCGGGACCTCGATGTCGGGGCGCGTCTGATCGAGGACGAGAAAATCGAGGCCCGCGCGCTGGACGAGGTCCACGCAGGCGGTCACCTGCTCGCGCTTGTCGAGCTCGCCGAACTTCGAACCGAAGTCCGGCCGCACGACCGGCGTGCCGCTCGGCATCAGATAGGCATGGTCCTGCAGCCGAAATGAAGGCGCGCCGTCATGGTTCGATTCCAGGTTCGATTCCTGCCGCGAGGGGTTCGGGGCCCGGCGGCCCATGAGACCGATGGATAGAAATTGACTGAGCTCGGTCATCGCGCGCAGGGCGGCGATGCGCGCATCGAAGTGCGCGCCGGAGCCGAACTCGATGAATTCCTGTGCGTTCTCCATCCAGTGCGCGATCGTCACGAAGGTCGGGATGCCGAGATCGCTGGTGACGTCGAGCAGCCAAAGGCGGCGCCCGGTTTCGGCGAGCTGGGTTTTCAGATCGCGGATATAGGGATCGTCGAACTGGCCGAGGTCCACCTCCGCCCGCTGCAATCGATTGTACCACCAGATGGC
>DASSJW010000366.1:0-10198 GCA_035690995.1 Xanthobacteraceae bacterium | reverse complement strand
TCGAGCCCCATGATCACCATGAACGCCTGCGCCAGCTCGGGATGGTCGGCGCTCGCGCGATAGCGCGGCGGCTCGCGGAGATTGAGGTGAAGGGCGAACAGCGGCGCCAGCAGATTGTACTGGAAGCGTTGCGCCCGGTCGCGAATGTCGCGCGGCACCGATGCGGGATCGATGAGATCGAGAAAGGTCTGGTGCGGGTTGAGTGAGGAGGCGACGAGGTGCCGGGCGCGGATCACTTCGCCCTCGGCGGTTTCGACCCCGACTGCGCGGCCGCCTTCAACCAGAATGCGCCGGGGCTCGGTCATCAGCCTGATCTCGCCGCCCGCCGCGCGCGCCGCCGCTTCGAGCGCGCGCGCCAATGCGGCCGAGCCGCCGCACGACATCTGCGCCTTCGCCGGGCTCGCCAGCAGCGCGGCGATGTGATGGCCGAAACCAGGGAGCCGCAGATCGACCTCGCGCAGCCCGTTGAAGAAGAGGAGACCGCCCTTGATGGTGGGATGCTCGAATTCCTGCTCGACGAACTGCAGCGGCGACAGCGCGCTCACTTCGAGCAGGCGCCGGCCGGCGCTGGTGCGCGCCAGCAGCGCGCGCCGCTCCTGCGGCGGCAGTGGCGGCGAGCGGCCCTCGGGCGCCAGGATGTCCCGCACGATCGGCACGAACTCGTCGTGCCAGCGCCGCAGGGTGTCGGCGTCGCGGCGGCTGAAGGTGGCGAATGACGCGATCGTCTTGTGCGGATCGGTCCACCATTCCAGCGCGCGTCCGTCGCCGGTGAGCAGCGCGACATTGAGCTCGGGCTCGATGTAATGGGCGCCGTGCCGTTCGAGCTCGAGATCGCCGTACCACGGCATGGCGGTGATCGCGCGCTGGAAGAAGGCGTGGGTGTTGTGCAGGAAGCCGGGATGGCGCGGGTCTTCCACCGTGCTCAGTCCGCCGCCCGCGACCGGCCGACGATCGATCGCCAATGTCTTCAAGCCGGCCTTGCCGAGATAGGCCTGCAGGATGAGCCCGTTGTGCCCGGCGCCGAGGATGATGCCGTCGTAGCTGGTGCTCATGATCTCTTGTCCCGGGCGAGTGCAGCGAGGCCTTTTGGCCGAGCGGAACGAGACCCGGGACCCAGCGAGAGAGTCGCGAAGTGCAGAATAAATTGCAGACACTCCGACTCTCGCTGCTCCTGGGTCCCGGATCTTCGCTCGCGCTGCGCGCTCGCTCGTCCGGGACACGGGAGTGCAACGCAGGCATCATCCATCACACCACCGTCCGGTGCCGCTCGATGCAGACGCGCAAAACCTCATCGGGATCGCGCTTCCACCAGTTTTCGGCGGAGAGGATCTCGATCTCGCAATGGCCGCGATAGCCGGCGTTCTCCACCATTGCGCGGATTGCGCGCAGGTCGATCACGCCATCGCCCATCATGCCGCGATCGAGCAGCAGGTCGGTGGTCGGCACCAGCCAGTCGTTGACGTGATAGGCGAGAATGTTGGCGCCGGCGCGGGCGATCTGACGCTTGAGGTCGGGATCCCACCAGACGTGATAGGTGTCGATGGCGACGCCGACGCCTTCGCCCAGTTCGTCGCAGAGATCGTTGGCCTGCGCGAGCGTATTCACGCAGGCGCGGTCGGCGGCGAACATCGGATGCAGCGGTTCGATCGCGAGCGGTACCTGCGCGCGCCGCGCATAGGGCAGGAGCGTGGCCAGCGCGTCGCGCACCTGGCGCCGCGCATCGACGATGTCGCGCGAACCTTTGGGCAAGCCGCCGACCACGAGGATGAGGCACTGCGCGCCGATCGCGGCGGCTTCGTCGACGGCGCGCTGGTTGTCGTCGAGCGCGGCGCGGCGTCCGGCCGCGTCGGCGGCGGGAAACATGCCGCCGCGGCACAGGCCGGTGACGGTCATTCCGTGCGCGCGAATAAGCTGCGCCGCGCGTTCGACGCCGCAGGCCTGCACGATATCGCGCCACGGCGAGATCGCGGAAATGCCGGCGCGGGCGCAGCCGTCGACGAGCTCGGCGAGCGACCACGGCTTCACCGTCATCGAGTTGATCGACAGAAGCGAGATGTCGTTGGACAGGTCGCGCATCACGCCTGCACGCCGCGGCCCGCCATCACGACGCGCATGCGCCCAGCGGCTCGGTCGGGATCGGCGAGGAGGCCCGCGGCATCGGCGAGCCGGAACAGTTCGGCGAGATGCAACGTCGAGCGCGCGCTCTCCTGGCCGCCGACGAGGGTGAAATGATCCTGCAGGCCGTTGAGATAGGCCATGAACACCACGCCGGTCTTGTAGAAGCGCGTCGGCGCCTTGAAGATGTGACGTGACAGCGGCACGGTCGGCGCCAGAATGTCATGGAAGGTCTTGCTGTCGCCGCGGGTCAACGCGCCGAGCGCCGACGCTGCCGCCGGCGCGATCACGTCGAAAATGCCGAGCAGCGCGTCGGAAAATCCCTGCGCGTCGCCGGCGATCAGTTCCGCATAGTTGAAGTCGTCGCCGGTATACATGCGCACGCCCTGCGGCAGGCGGCGGCGCATGGCGATCTCCTTGTCCTTGTCGAGCAGCGAAATCTTCACCCCATCGACCTTGGCGGCGTGGTCCGCGATCACGTCGACGGCGACCTTCATCGCTTCGCGATGATCGCGGTGCCCCCAATAGCCCGCGAGCGCGGGATCGAACATCTCGCCGAGCCAATGGATGATCACCGGCGCTTTCACCTGGCTGAGAATCCGCCCGTAGACCTTGGCGTAGTCATCGCCGCCGCGTGCCGCCTGCACCAGCGCGCGGCTTGCCATCAGCACGATGCGGCCGCCGAGCTTCTCGATCGCCGCGCATTGCTCCTCATAGGCGCGGATGACGTCGTCCAGAGTCACGGTCGCGCTCGGTTCGAGATGGTCGGTGCCGGCGCCGCAGCCGATCAGCGCGCCGGGAAAATCCTTTGCCGCATCGAGGCTCCTGCGGATCAGCTCGAGCGATGTCGGCCAGTCGACGCCCATGCCGCGCTGGGCCGTGTCCATGGCCTCGGCAACGCCGAGTCCCAGCGACCACAGGTGGCGGCGGAACGCGATGGTGCGATCCCAGTCGATGGCGCAGTCGAGCCAGGGATCGCCGTCGGCGAGCGGATCGGCGACCACATGTGCGGCGGCGTAGGCGATGCGGTTGAACGGCGGCTTTGCCGCAGGCAGATGCCGCGGCGGCTTGGTGGTGTAGGGCGCAAGCTTGCCGTGAGCGATGGGGAGATTGAGCGTGGGCACGTGCGGTCCTCGTCAGTTACGATCGCTCGCTTCCATCCGTCACACCTTCAGCGGCGGGATGTCGATCCAGCGACGTTCCTTCCAGCTCTTGAGCCCGGCCTCGGCGAGCTGCACGCCCTTGGCGCCTTCCACCAGCGTCCACTTGAACGGCGCGCCGTCGTAGAGATGGCGGATGAACATCTCCCATTCCGTCTTGAAGCCGTTGTCGTAGTTGGCGCTGTCGGGCACCTCGGCCCAGGTCTCGAAGAACTTGATCGGTTGCGGCACGTCCGGGTTCCACACCGGCCGCGGCGTGTTCACGCGCGCCTGGCTCCAGCATTTCTGCAGACCGGCCACCGCCGAGCCCAGCGTGCCGTCGACGTGGAAGGTAACGAGATCGTCGCGTCGCACGCGCGTACACCAGGAGCTGTTGATGTGGGCGATGGCGCCGCCGGCAAGCTGGAACGTGGCATAGGCGGCGTCGTCGACGTCGGCTTTGTACGGCTTGTCGTTTTCGTCCCAGCGTTTGGGGATATGGGTGGCGCCGAGGCAGGAGACGCTCTGCACCTCGCCGAACAGATTGTCGAGGACGTAGCGCCAATGGCAGAGCATATCGAGGATGATGCCGCCGCCGTCCTTCTTGCGGTAGTTCCAGGACGGCCGCTGCGCCGGTTGCCAGTCGCCTTCGAACACCCAATAGCCGAACTCGCCGCGTATAGCGAGGATACGGCCGAAGAAGCCGGAGTCGATCAGCGTCTTGAGCTTGAGCAGGCCGGGGAGAAAGAGCTTGTCCTGCACCACGCCGTGCCGGATGCCGGCCTTCTTCGCGGCGCGCGCCACGTCGACGGCATCCTTGAGATTCTCAGCGGTCGGCTTCTCGCAATAGATGTCCTTTCCGGCCGCGATCGCCTTGCGCAGCAGCTTGGCGCGCAGCTTGGTCGTGGCGGCATCGAAGAAGAGCGTGTCCTCGGGATTCTTGAGCGCGGCATTGAGGTCGGTGGTCCAGCGCGGGACGCCGTTCGCCTGGGCCAACTGCGCCAGCTTCGCCTCGTTGCGGCCGACCAGGATCGGGTCGGGCATCACCGTGTCGCCATTGCGTAGCGCGACGCCGCCCTGGGCGCGGATCGCCACGATCGAGCGGATCAGATGCTGGTTCATGCCCATGCGGCCGGTGACGCCGTTCATGATGATGCCGAGCCGTTGCTGCGCCATTCCTGTCCTTCCTCTTGCTCTACCTTTCGACCGTCGCGCCGAGATGCGCGGCGGAGCGAGCCTCCTTTGCAGTGCTACTGCAAACCCAACAGGCGATAGATCCGTCGGGTATATTCGCCGAACTGTTCGCTGGTCTTCATCTCGAGCGTGCGCGGATGCGGCAGCTCGACGCGGAAATTGTCCGCCATCCGCGCCGGTCCGGCCGTGAGCACGATGACCCGGGTGCCGAGAAACACCGCCTCGGTGATGCCGTGGGTGACGAAAACGATGGTCTTCCTTGCCTCCTCCCAGATGCGCAGCAGCTCGAGGTTCATCTTCTCGCGCGTCAGCGCGTCGAGCGCACCGAACGGCTCGTCCATCAGGATCAGCTTGGGATCGTGGATGAGCGCGCGCGCGATCGCCGCTCGCTGCTGCATGCCGCCCGAGAGCTCGTAGGGATATTTGTCCTCGTTGCCCTTGAGCCCCACCAGCGCGAGGAGCTCGCGGGCGCGGCTGCGGCTTGCCGCCATCGGAAGCCCGAGGATCTCCGCCGGGAGCAGCACGTTGTCGATGATGCGACGCCACTTCAAGAGGAGCGGCTGCTGAAACACCATGCCGATATCGCGCGACGGATCGAACGGCTGCGCCTTGGTGCCGATCGTCACCTCGCCGGAATCGAACGGATGCAAGCCCGCCAGCACCTTGAGCAGAGTGGTCTTGCCGCAGCCCGAGGGACCGAC
The DNA here is from genome assembly GCA_035690995.1 of Xanthobacteraceae bacterium. Taxonomy (GTDB): domain Bacteria; phylum Pseudomonadota; class Alphaproteobacteria; order Rhizobiales; family Xanthobacteraceae; genus VAZQ01. Next base: position 5,049 of record DASSJW010000366.1, on the reverse strand, counting down.
CAGCGACACGAGTTCGCCCGCCTCGACGTCGAACGTCGCCTCGGAGATGGCGAGAAAATCCGCACCGCGGGTGCGGTAGACCTTCTGCACGCCGGCGAGGTGGATGAACGGTTCGCCCATGGGTCCTATGCGTCCGTCTACGACAGCCGCGCGTCGCGCACGACCAGCATGCGCTCGAGCGCCAGCACCAGCCCGTAGAGCACCATCCCGATCAGGGTGATCAGGATGACGGCCATGAACATCGCGGCGGTGTCGAGTGTGACCTGCACCTGCAGCATGAGATAGCCGAGCCCGCGGTCGGAGCCGAGAAATTCGCCCACGATGGCGCCGGCGACCGCCAGGATCGCGGCCACCTTCATGCCGGAAAAGATGTAGGGCAGCGCGCCCGGGAGCTGGATCTTGGTGAATACCTGCCAGCGCGAGCCTCGCAGGGTGTGCACGAGATCGAGCAGTTCCGGCTCGACCTCGCGCAGCCCCCGCGCCGTGGTGAGCACGATCGGAAAGAAGCAGATCGCGAACGCCATCATCGCATTCGGGCCGATGCCGTATTTGAACCACACGATGATGAGCGGTCCCAGCGCCACTTTCGGGATCATGTTGAGGCTGACCAGGAGCGGCATGACCGCCATCTCCAGCCAGCGGAACCAGGAGAACAGCAGCGCCGCGCCGATGCCGAAGACAACGGCCAGGAGATAGCCGCCGAAAATCTCGATGGTCGTCACCGTGATATTTTCGAGCCAGCGGTAGTTCGGGACCAGCAGCGCGTGAATCGTGTCGTAGGGCGAGGGCATGACGTATTTCGGCACCTCGCCGAACCTGACGAACAGATACCAGGCGACCACCAGCCCGAGGTGGCTCAGGACCGCCCACGCATAGCGTTGCAGCGCTTGTGGATTTGCTCCCAACGCCTACTCCCTCAGGTCAGACGGCGGTAATGGCGGCATGGTACGGCAAGCACCGCGCCGGGACCAGTTGACGCGGCAGCGCATCACGACAACCATCGCTCGAGATTGGCGCGCACGAACGCATCGTCATTGAGGTGCGGATAGGCCGCGCAGACGCGGTCGATCTCCTCCTTCTGTCCCGGTCCCAGCGTTTCCTGCGGGTCGAGGCACCAGGTGCCTGCGAGCAATCCCTGCCGGCGCAGGATTTCATGACAGCCGGCAATGACGCCGTGAAAATCGTTCGCCACATCGAAGATCGCCGCGTTGCAGTCGGTGACCTGCGAGTCGAGCGCCAGCAGATCGGCGGGCACGGTGTCGGAAGCGACCGCCGCGTGGATGCGATCGAGCAACTCAACTGCCCGCTTCACCCATACGCTCCAATGGCCGAGCAGCCCGCCCTTGATGCGCACGATGCTCGTGCCGGCCTTTGCCATCACCGTGAACGGAGTCAGGAGGTCGAGCACGATATGATCGTCGTTGCCGGTATAGAGCGTGATCCGCTCGGCGGCGCCCGCCTCAACCACGCCGCGCACCACGTCGAGCGTCCGATAGCGATTGAACGGCGCGATCTTGATGGCGACCACGTTTTCGATGGCCGCAAAGCGGCGCCAGAACGACACCGGCAGGACGAGACCGCCCACGGCGGGCTGCAGGTAGAACCCGACCAACGGAATCTCGCGCGCGATCGCCTGCGCATGCCCAATCAATTCGTCCTCGCTCGCGGCCTTGAGCGCGGCGAGCGAAAGCAGTCCGGCGTGATAGCCGAGACCGCGCGCGGTCTGCGCTTCCTTCGTTGCCTGCGCCGTTTGGCCGGCGAGCCCGGCGATCATGATCGGCGGCTGGCGCGCCCACTCGGCAGCGCCGCGCACGGCGAGCTCGAGCACCGGCGCGAACAGCCCGGCCTCGCGGATGGCGAACTGGGTGGTATGGACGCCGACGGCCAGCCCGCCCGCGCCGGCGTCGAGGTAGTAGCGAGTGAGCGCGCGCTGGCGGCGAGGGTCGAGCCTGCGATCGGCATCGAGCGCGAGTGGATGCGCCGGTATCACCACGCCCTTGCGCAACGCGGCGAGCACCTGCGGGGGCCAGTCCTGCCAGCGCAATGCCATGAACGACGACCTCAAGTAACCAGCCGGTTACATTTGCTCAAAGTAGGGCAGGGGTCAATGTGAGCGCCCGGCGCGCCCTCACGCCCGGATCGCGTTCAGAATGAATTCGACATTGTGCCGCTTGCGCCTGCGGCATGCTGCCGCGCTGCCGAGGTCGCGCCCGAAGATGGTCGACAGGGTCCGGTTGTTCGAGAGGTAGAAATAGCCGACGGCGGCGATGGTGATGTAGAGGTCGACTGGGTCGACGCCTGCCCGAAACACGCCTTCGGCCACCCCGCGGCGGAGAATATCGTCGAGCATCTGCACGAACGGGCTGTGCAGCTCGCGCACCTTCTTTGATTTTCGCAGATGCCGGGCGTGATGAAGATTCTCGTTGTTGATAAGGCTGATCAATTCCGGATGGCGACGTGAGTAGTCGAAGGTGAACTCGACCAGGCGCTGGATCGCGGCCGTCGGAGCAAGATGCGCGAGGTCGAGCGTCTTCTCCGTGCCGCGCAGTTCCTCGTAGACCCGTTCCAGCGCGGCGAGATAGAGCCCGTCCTTGTTGCCGAAATAATGATAGATCATCCGCTTGTTGGCGTGCGCGCGGCGCGCGATCTCATCGACCCGCCCGCCCGAGAGACCCTTGGCTGCGAATTCGTGCTGCGCGGCGAGAAGGATTGCTTCGCGCGTGCGGTCGGGGTCGCGCCGGTGCGCCGATCGTTTCGACTTCGCCATGCCGAGCGCTACTGTCCCGTTTCCGACGTTCGTATCATTTCGCAGCGCCCGCTTTTACGAACGTCGGAAACAAAGGGACACTACCAAGTCATGATCCTAGTGTGGCTTTGCATTTGACGTTCCTATGGAGGACTCGCCGCCAATACTGATAGGAACGTCAATTGCGCCACACTAGGGTGCTCATCCAAGGGCTAATTGACAGCGGCAGGTGGCCGCTCCTATCGTCCCGGTAACTACGCGGTTACCAGGACATTCGGTGCGCGTCGAGACGGTGCGCAACCTTAGCCCCAACATTGGAGCTCGGCATGAAGATCATCACGAAAGTCGCGCTCGCGACGCTCGTTGCATTCGGCGCGTCTCCGGCCGCGGCGCAAAAGATCACCTTCACGCTCAACTGGGTCGCGGGCGGCGATCACGCGCCGTATTTCTACGCTCAGAAAATGGGCTGGTACAAGCAAGCCGGCCTCGACGTCGACTTCGAGACCGGCCGCGGGTCTGCCGCGTCCGCCCAGAAGGTCGGCGCCGGACAGTCCCAGCTCGGGCTGTCCGACATGGCGGGCGTGCTGCTGTTCCGCGGCAAGGGCGTCGATGCCGTGGGGGTGATGAACGTCTATGCCAACTCGCCGCAGGGTCTCTATTGGCTCAAGAGCTCCGGCATCCAGAGCGCAAAGGATCTCGCCGGCAAGAAGATCGGCAATCCCGCCGGCGACGGTGCGCGCACCATGTGGCCGGCGCTGGCGAAGACGATCGGCATCGATCCCAACTCCGTGACCTGGGTCAATATCGACGCCAACTCCAAGCTCAGCGCGCTCAAATCGAAGACGGTCGATGCGACCACCTCGTTCTTCAATCTCCACCACGTGTTCGCGCGCGAGCTCGGGAGCGACATGGGCTTCCTGGCGTGGAAGGACGCGGGCGTGAATCCTTATGGCAATTCCATCATCGCGAACGGCGCGTGGCTGAAGGCGAACCACGACAAGGCCGACAAGTTCGTGAAGATCACGCAGAAGGCATTCGCGGAATGCGCCAAGACGCCGGACCCGTGCATCAAGGCGCTGGTCGAGGCCAACGGCGCGCTGCTCTATCAGAACGAGCTCGACAACTGGCACCTCGTCACCATTTTGATGAATGACGAGACCTCGCGCACGGTTGCGCTCGGCTGGCACGACGACAAGCGCATGGCCGCCGATTACAAGCTGGTCGATGAATACCTGAAGATGGAAAAGCCCTACGACGTTAAAAGCGCCTACACCAATGAGTTTCTCGACAAGAACGTGAAGATGCCTCCGATCAACCCGCCGAAGCTGTACTAATTGCTGCTCTTGTGTCCCGGCTCGGCGAGCGCAAAGCGCAGGCGAAGACCCGGCACACACGAGATCACCCGAATTCCGGGCCGATCACGGCGAAGGTGCGCGCCGGATCGTCGAAGCGCGTCGACGATCCATACAGCATGCGCGTGAACGGGCGCACCGTGCTGAAGCCCCGCGTGTCGAGGAAAACGCGGAGCTCCTGCTTGCTGTCGGCGAGGTCGACGAACAGCGGACCTTCGAGGCGGTCGAGCGCGCGGGCGAGCAGGGCGGTTGCAATCGCCTCGTCATCCGCGATCAATGGGCCAATCTGCGCGGCCAGGGCGCCGTCGCGGCCCAATGCAAAGCCGACGACGCGGCCGGCGCGTTCGGCAACGAGCTCGGCCGCGGGCAGGCGCCCGCGCAAGCCGGCAAGCACGGCGCCGCGATCGGCGCCGAAAGCCGCGGCATCGTAGGCGCACAGCGCTTCCCAATCCTGATCGCCGACCGGTCGCAGGGTGACGTCCGCGGGCCCTGGATGTGTGCCGGTTGCGGCTGGCCGCTCGCGGCGGATCAGCCGCGCAAAGCCCCAGGAGTCTTCGAAGCCGAGCCTGCGATAGACGGCGCGGCCGTCGGGCGTGGCGTCGAGGATGGGAATGCGGCCCTGACGCGCGAGGTCGTCCATCGCCTGGCGCATCAATCGGGTCGCCAGACCGTGGCGGCGGTATTCGCCCTTCACCAGCACCATGCTGATCCAGGCGAAACGGTCGCCGTAGGGCAGCGTCGCGGTGGTGGCGACGATGCGCCCCGCTCCGGTATGGGCGACGTAAACGCGGCCGTGCGCGAGGAAGATGCGCCAATCCGCGGCGAGCTGGTTCCAACGCGCTTCGGCCACGAGCGCGCCGGCGTCGTCCAGCTCGGACGGCGTCAGCGATGACTTGACGGCGAACTGCAGCTCAGAAATTGCCATCGCGCGTATCGTAATGAGTGTCCTTG
>DASSJW010000365.1:0-9363 GCA_035690995.1 Xanthobacteraceae bacterium | reverse complement strand
CCCGCGCGATGAAGCGGCTTTTTCGTGATGACCATCACAGCGCCGGGTCACCGCTGTCGCTATTGATGGCAGTGTGGATGGAGGTAAAGATCATGAGATTCGACACCCGACAATTGATCGAACGCCTCGCTCTCGCGCTGGGTATGGCGGTGGCTGGGCTTGTACTATTCGGAGCTGTTGCACGGTCCCAAGCAGCACCGATCCTCGCGGAGCATCTCGAGGCCGGTGACCGGGTTGCAGCGTTCGCCGCGCCGGCTCAACGCGGCGATCACCAGAAGCTCGCGGGCGTCCTCGGCCGGAGCCGTTGAAAGGTCAACGGCTTCTTCCCGATCTCGGCGCGGTCGCTGATCGCGGTCGCGGAGAACTAGGGGCGCGGCTCGTTGACGCGCAGCCATGCCCCAATCGACGCAAGCTGGATGAAGGCGAGATCGTTGGCCGCAAGTGTCGTAGGTTGAAGAACGTTCGTCCAAGTCGCGGGCCGACAGATAAGGGGTGAAGCAGATCCCCCAGTGCAATTGCATCGCGGAGGGATATTGGCCCACGCGCCACTCTCGACGCCATAGGCCTTGATCCAGTCGGCGTCATAGCCTCGTTCCGCATCGCTCCCCATTTCAGACGAGACAGGAGCGCTGCCTGGCCGAAAAAATTTCCATCCCGTGTCACATACAGCAGATTCAAATCGTCATGTCTCCGGAAGCCCCCGAAAGGAGATGACGATGACACCACGCCTGAACCCCTTCGCCGCCAGTCCCGCAGCAATGCAACCGTGGATCGACCTCGGAAAAACGATTCAAAACGATGGTCTGGAGCCTTTGCTGAAGGAACTTGTCATGATGCGGTCCTCGCAGATCAACGGATGCGCCTTCTGCATCCACTATCACACATCCGATGCCCGCAGGTATGGAGAGACCGCGGAACGGCTGTATCTTCTTAGCGCGTGGCGCGAGTCCACGCTTTATTCCGACCGCGAGCGGGCAGCGCTCGGCTGGACCGAGGCTCTGACGCTGGTATCCGAGACCCGTGCGCCGGACGATGCCTACGAGGCGCTGCGCCGGAACTTCACTGAGGAGGAGCAGGTGAAACTCACTCTGCTGATCGGGCTCGTCAACGCCTGGAACCGGATCAATATCGGCTTTCGTGCCGTCCACCCGGCCGAAGCGAAGAAGGCGGCCTGATGGCACCCGCATCGGGCGAAGACGCCGCCGCCGTCTTCGACCCGCTGCGCCCGAGTCTTGTCCGCGTTGCCTATCGGATGCTGGGCTCAGTCGCGGACGCGGAGGACGTGGTCCAAGACGCCTTCCTGCGCTGGCTCGACGTCGACCGAAACGCGGTGCGCGAACCGGGAGCATTTCTGCGCCGAGTGGTCACGCGCTTGTGCCTGGACCGGCTCAAGTCGGTCCGGCGCGGGCGCGAGACCTATGTCGGCCCGTGGCTGCCGGAGCCAGTCGTGGAATCGGGGGAGGATGAACTGGACGACGACGTCACCTTGCCGCTGCTGATGGCACTGGAACGGCTGTCGCCGTTGGAGCGCGCCGCATTCCTGCTTCATGACGTGTTCGGCCTCGACTTTGAGGAGGTCGCGGCCACGATCGGGCGGGAGCCAGCCGCATGTCGCCAGCTGGCAAGCCGCGCCCGGGCTCATGTTCGTGCAGACCGCCCACGCTATCCCGTGCCGAGGGAGCGGGGCTTGGAGATCGCGGAAGCCTTCTTCGCCGCGTCCCGGGACGGCGACATGGAGCGCCTGCGCGCGCTGCTCGCGGCCGACGTCACCGTCTACGCCGATGGCGGCGGCAAGGTGCCGGCTCGGACGGTGCCGGTCGCCGGGCTCGACGACGTCATGCGGCTGTTCGCGACGTTCGCGCCTGACTTTGCCGTGAGCAGGTCTCACCTCGTGCGCTATGGCGTTATCAATGGGCTGCCGGGGTTCATCACCATCGAGCGGGGCGACATTCTCCAGACTACCGCCCTGGAGATCGAGCCTGAGGGCGTCGTCGGCATCTATGTCGTGCGTAATCCCGATAAACTCAGGCACATGGCTGACACCGTGCATTGACGACTTGGGCCGAGCTTCGGCCATCGCATTGCGGCTCCGGAGCAATGCGGTGGGTACTGCCAATCCACCGCCCCGCGGTCCTCGTGGAACGAACGCCCAGGATCTTGCACCAAAGCCCTATTCGTCCGCTTGTGGCCATTCGCGACATTCCGCTGCTACCCAGCAATCGCGTCGCTTTCGGCGTGAAGCGGACATGAACCTAATTTAAGAGTACCTGCCGTAACATTCGCCGTCCCAGACCGCTGCTGACCGCAGGACTGCGCGGCAAGTCTCGTGCGCGCACCTATTTCGTTTCGTCGTCGCGCTTCAGCTTGAGCAGATACTCGGTGGCGGCGCTGGTCCGCGTATGGTCGTCGCGCATGAAACCGAGGGCGGCATTGCACCCGTGACAGAGCAGCCCGCGCACCTTGCCCGTGGTGTGGCAGTGATCGACGAACAGCGGCCGCGTGGTCGGCGGCTCCTTGCAGATGGCGCAGGCGCCGCCCTGACGCGCGAGCATTCCGTTGTAATCCTCGACCGATAGCCCGTAGACCTGTGCGAGCCGTTTCTCCGGGCTGTACCACTTGTTGCCGGTAAGCCGCTTTCGCGCCCGATACCCGTTGTCGCCGGCATAGGCCGCGCGCGCCTTGGCGTTGATCTCATCGCGATGCGCCAGGCGAAAGGCGCGGTTGCGCTCCAAAACCGCTTTTCGATATTCAGGATCCTCCGCATAGCGTTTGCGCAGCCGTTCGCTCTGCTTGGCTCGCCCCTCGCGGCGATAGGAGCTGTTTGCAAGCCGCTTCCTCGTTCGATGGCGCTCATCATTGGCGTAGGCGTGCCGCGCACGCGCGTTGACCTCCTCGCGACGGGCCGCGCGGCCGGCCCGGTTGCGCTCAAGCACCGCCTTCCGATAGTCAGGATCCTCCGCATAGCGTTTTCGCCGCCTCTCGTTTTGCGAGTTCACCGAGACGCCCCGAATTGCTGTCGCCGGCGCAGCCCTGTCCGGCGCGCCGCACCGCCCTGTTGGTCAATTCATGCTTCGTGAAATGCGCGCCGGCTTTAGCCAACGCTTCGCCGCGCGGACGAACGAGCGCGATCGCTGTCGTCAACGCGAGCGTCACCGCCCCGCTGCCGGCCATCCCCACAGGGACCGCCTCCGGCACCGGACCGGTGCTCATGCGCATTTTTGGATGATGCGCGCTTATAGAAGATTCTCGTTACAAAGTCAACTACAAAATGTAGGCAAAGATTGCCAGCGCGCAGGGGCGTGGCCGCGCGGCTTCTTTACCGAATGCGAAGCGGACTGACAAAGCCGGCGGATTTAACTTTGGACCGCATTGGCGGGTCGAAATGCCACGGATATCATGTCTCCGGTAGGAACCGAGCGAGCCGAGCCCCCGGTGGAGCGACGCAAGGTGTCTTCGCAGCAGAAGCTTGATACGCCTCACCTGCGCTCCATGCTTTCCGCGGCCGAGCTGACCCGACGGCCCTCGCGTCCTCCCGATTACGCGGGAGAGAACCGGGCATTGATCGCTTTAGCCCAGGTGCTCGCGACTTCACCCGGCAGCGTTTTGCAGAAACTCGCGGATACGGCGCTGGACCTGTGCCGCGCGCATTCGGCCGGCCTCAGCCTCTTGGAGGAGGCCGACCAGAAGAAACGCTTCCACTGGCGGGCCATCGCAGGGCAATGGGCTCCGCACTTGAACGGGGGAACACCCCGGGATTTCGGGCCGTGCGGCACGGTCTTGGACCGCAACGCCGCGCTCATATGTTCCCATCCTGAGGTTGATTTTCCATACTTCGGCGATATCACGCCGTTGTTGGAAGAAGCGCTGTTCGTTCCATTTTACGTCAAGGAGCAAGCCGTCGGCACAATCTGGGTCGTGTCCCATGATGACGATCGCCGTTTCGATGCGGAAGACCTGCGCTTAATGACCAATCTGGGGACGTTCGCGGCAGCGGCCTATCAGATGCTTCTGTCCTTGAACGCCTCGCGGCGAATTGCCTCCATTGTGGAGAATTCTGATGATGCCATCATCAGCAAGGATCTCGACGGTGTCATCCAATCTTGGAATCGCGGAGCAGAGGCGCTCTTCGGCTATACCGCCGAAGAGGTCATCGGCAAGCCGGTGAGCATCCTCATACCATCAGCGCTCCAAGACGAGGAGCCTGCAATATTGCACCGCCTCCGTCGTGGTGAGCGCATCGACCACTACGAAACCACTCGGCTTCGGAAGGATGGAAGCCAGATCGATATATCGCTGACCGTCTCGCCTGTGAGAGACGCCGAAGGCAAAATTGTAGGCGCTTCAAAGGTCGCGCGGGACATCACCCAGCGCCGGCGGAGCGCCGCGCAAATCGCCATCCTTGCTCGCGAGGCCGAGCACCGGGCCAAGAACGTATTGGCGACCGTGCAAGCGACGGTTCACCTCTCGCGTGGTGACACGCCCGAGGGTCTCAAGCAGGCAATCGCGGGACGCATCCAAGCGCTCGCGAACGTTCACAGGTTGTTCGTGGAATCGCGCTGGGCGGGAGCCGAAATTCACAATCTCGTCGAGGAGGAGCTTTCAGCCTACTCCCAAGACCGAGAGACGAGTGTGCAGATTGAAGGCCCGAAGATTTTGCTGCAGTCGGACGCGGCCCAGGCAATTGCGGTCGTCTTGCACGAACTGGTGACCAACGCGGCCAAGTACGGGGCCTTGTCGGTGCCCGACGGGAAGGTTCAAGTCGAGTGGTCGCGTGCGCCGGACGGACGGTTCGTCCTGCGCTGGACCGAGTCGGGCGGCCCGCCCGTCAAGCCGCCCGCACACCGTGGATTTGGCACGCGAGTAATGGATCGCATGATTCGAGCTCAACTGCAGGGCGACCTGCACTTCGACTGGCGCGTGCACGGACTCGCGTGCGAAATCGTTCTCCCAATGTAAGTCAGGGGCACATCGAGAGGGGTGCGGTCACTCGGAACCCCCGCGACGTCGGTCCCAAGGTGCCACCCGGATCAACCGGAAGCGGCCCACGCTCCTATGCCAGGGACGATTCCAATTCGGTGATGGTCAGTTTATCCGGTCACTGCGAGAATTGGTGCGCCGGCCGAACTGCTCACCTTCAAGCGCGTGAGCCGCGAGTGCCGCTGGCTAGGTCTGTCTAATACCGATCCTGCATAATGGTTTCCGCCTGATTGCAGCGGATACAATGGAAAACGAAAAGCTCCGGCAGGGCTCCCAGTTGCGGAATCGCCTTGACGAACTTCATCGGCTCCCGGCAGCCGGGGCAGTGGGGTCGAGTGGGGGCATCGGACGACATGCCAGCTAAAATAGGCTAAGCGAGCGCGCCGGCAATTCAGGAAAAATCCATAGGGGAGTACCCCTAGGAAAAGCCGCCCACGCGCACTGCTCCGTGCGCGGCAAAAGCCAATTCGAGCGCTTACTGTGAGTCCGTTTCGCCGCCGGAAAGGGCAGGAGCCATCGTTTCGGGCGCGAGAGGTGGCGACTGGGCCTCGAGCGCATCGGCCTTTGCCGTGTAGCCCCGGGACATCGCTAAAAGTCGGGACGCGACTTCCTCGTCGGAGGCTATCAGGGACAGGCGGAGGCAGACGTCGGCTTGAAAGCGGAAATATCTGGAACTCGGCATGATGGAACCTTCCCGGGCGAGAGGTCCAACGCGCGAGATTGCGGATTGTTCCTTTGCTGGCCGGACTCCGCGGTACCCGGTGACTTGTCGTGTGGTCCACGCCCCTTATTCCCGAGGTGGGCGCTCGTCGCCGGTTGGGCTGCGCCGGCACTCGTCTCGCGGATGGGCCAACCCTTGGCCCTCGCACGCGTGTAAACTCAAGCGCGGTCTATCCCGAGCCGCGCTTGCCTCACGCCGAGCCTGGGACGCGCCTCACCACGCGTAGCGCACCGCCCCGGTGCCGCCATAGGTGGAGGAGTGGCGGGCGAACTCGCCGTCGAATTTGCCGATGAGCGAGACGCCGTTGGCGAGGCGAAGCTCGGTGCCCGCCGACACCAGCGCGGAATCCTTTGCCGGTGCCGCGCCGTTGACGATGAAGCTCGCGCCGGGAAGCATCTGGAAGGCGGCGGCGAGCGTCGGATCGCTCAGCCGGTCATGCGCCCATGCCAGCCGAGCGCGTAATCCCAGCACCGCATTAGAGTTGAGCCGCATCTGGTTGTCGAAGCGGCCGCCGAGCTCGCTGCGAGTATCGCTCGCGGTCCGTGCATTGTAAGCGAGCGCGAAGCCGCCGCCGTTGAGATCGGTCTCGCTGTAGCTCGGGGTGCGGAAGCTCTGCACCTGCACTGCGGCATAGGGCGTGAGCCCGCCGAAGGCGGTCGCGAAGCGATAGCCGCTTTCGACCCGCGCGCCGAGGCTCTGCGCATTGAAGCTGGCGGTGAGATGATCGTCGGCGAAGGCGATGCGGTCGGTCGACATCCAATGATTGGTGTAGGCAAAGGCCGCAGCGATATACGCAGGTCCCGAGCGCGTTGCGCCGTAGGCGCCGGCCTGGAAGGCATCGCTCTTGCCGCTGCCGAGCCCCTGGGCCAAGCTCCAATTGGTGCCACCGCCGGCGAGCGAGAAGCCAACCACGCTGTCGCGTGAGAGATGATGGTCGAGGCCGCCGGCGAAGCCCGCACCGCCGGCGCTGAGATCATGGCTGCCCACCACCGCCGGATCGCCGCTCGTGCGATTGCTGCCGCCATAGGCGCCGCCCCATGCGGTCCAGCGCTGCTCGGAGCTCGGCGCCTTCATCGGAGGCGCCTTGAGCACCGCCGAATAGGCGAGCGCGATGTCGTCCGGCGGCGGCTCGCGCTCCGGCGCAAAGCCGAGCGCGGGCCCGCCTGCGCCGGCCACGCCGCTGCGGCCGTCCACGAAGGGATCGAGCATGAGCCCCAGGAACTGATTGGTCATCTGGAAACCGACCTGCTGGCCGCCGGTCGCGGCCTCGCCGGAGAGCTGGCTCAATGCATTGGCGAGATTGGAGCCGGTGAGACCGAACACGCGCACGAAGCCGGGCGGCAGCGTGCCACCATTGTTGAAGAAATTGTTGAGCGTGTCGGCGACGTTCTGCTGGTTGCTGCCGCTTAAGCCCCCGGCGCCGAGCGCGGCGGTGAGGTTCAAGATCACGTCGGTATTGCTGTAGCTCAGACTCGGGGTGAAGCCGGCGGGGAGGTTGGTCGTGGTCAACGCGTTGAACGTGGTGCCGGCGAGACCGCCCGCGGCCGAGAGGATGGTGAAGGTGCGCGACGCGTAGCTTCCCGATGCGAACACCGCCTGCACGGTTCCTGCGAGCGTTGCAGAGCCGCCCGCTATCATATTGGCGCTCGACGCACTCGACGGATTGACCTGCACGGAATAGAGCGCCCCCGACTGGAACGCGAGATTGCCCTGGATCGTCATGGTGCCGGGCGTGCCCAGCGGCCCGGGCGCGAAGGTGCCGCCGCCGTTGATCGTGGTCGCGCCCACTGTGCCGGTGCCTGTGAGCAGCGCGCCGCTGTTCACAGTCACGGCTGAATTGGCGATCGAACCGTTCACCACCAGTGTACCGGCGGTGATCGTGGTCGCGCCGCTATAGGTGTTCGCCGCCGTCAGCACCAAGGTCCCGGCGCCGATCTTCTCGAGCGGCCGCGGCCCGTTGAGCTCCGAGATCACGCCGGCCTGCGTCGCCGAGCCGGTCGTCACCTGGAGCTGGGTGGCGTTGCTGTTGACTACGATCGGATTGGCGATGGTGACGCCGTTGGCGTAGTCGACCACCGAGCCGGTCGTGGTCAACGCGCCGGTCCCGAGCGCCTGGTCGTTCTCGAGCCGCAGCGTGCCGGCCGCGAGCGTGGTGCCGCCGGAATACGTATTGACGCCTGACAGTACGAGCGTACCGGTGCCGATCTTGGCGAGGCCGCCGCTACCCGACATGACGCCGGAGTAGGTGGTGCTCGTGTTGTCGCCGTTCGTCGTCAGCGTGGCCGAGCCCAGCGTCACGCTGCCGGCGCCCGCCAGCGAGCCGATGGTCTGGTTCAAGCTCGCGAGGTCGAGGGTGGCGCCCGAGGCGACCGTGAACGCGCTGGCGGCCGAAAATGCATTCGCCGCTCCGGCCTGCAGCGTGCCGGCGTTGACTGCCGTCGCGCCCGAATACGTGCCGGCGCCCGACAGCGTCAGCGTGCCGATGCCGATCTTGGTCAGCGATCCGGTGCCGCTGATCGCGCCGCTGAAGGCGAGATCGTCACTGCGGTTGAATGTGAGCGCCGCGTTGTTGACGATATCGCCGACGATCGACCCGGTGGGGCCGCCACTCCCGATCTGCAGCGTCCCGCCGCTGATCGTCGTGCCCCCGGTATAGGTGTTGGCGCCGGTGAGGGTAAACGTGCCGGCGCCGATCTTGGCGAGGCCGCCGGTGCCGCCGATCGTGCCCGACAGCGTCGCGTCGTTGCCATTGGTGTCGAACGTGCCGCCGCCGGCATTGAGCGTCACGCCGCGGTTCGAAGTGAAGCCCGCAAGATACTGCAGCGTCCCGCCGCCGAAGCTGAGCCCGCCCGACGTATTGCCGAGATTGGCGTCGGCGCTGACGGCAAGCGTCCCGGCGCTGATCGTGGTGCCCCCGCTGTAGGTGTTGGTGGCGGTGAGGGTGGTCGTGCCGGCGCCTGTCTGCACGAACGAGCCGGTTCCGGAGATGACGCCGCCGAAGGTATAGGCGTTGGACATATTGATGATGAATAAGCCGTTATTGGTGACGTTGCCCGTGAGCGACCCGGTCCCGCCGCCATTGCCGATCTGCAGCGTTGCGCCACTGCTGATTGGCGTGGCCGTGATGCTGGGCTGGTTGTCGCCGGTGAGGATCAGCGTCCCGGCATTGATCTGGAGTTGCCCGATATAGGTGTTGTTCCCCGTCAGCGTCAACGTGCCCGCCCCGATCTTGTGGAGCTCGGTGGTCCCTGAGCCGACGCTGATCGCGCCTGTCAACGTCCCGTCGTGGCCGTTGGTGTCGACGACGGCATTGCCGGGACTGATCGTCACGTTGCGGTCCGAGGTGAAGTTCGCAAGAAACTGTAGCGCGCCGCCCGTTCTTACGTTGAGTGTGCCGGTAGCCGCGCCGAGGTTGGCGTCAGTGCTGACGGCCAGCGTTCCGGCGGCGATCGTCGTGTTGCCTTGATAGGTATTGCTCCCCGTCAGCGTCAGCGTGCCGGCGCCGCTCTTGGTGAGGCCGCCAGCGCCGCTGATGGTGCCTCCCAACGTCGCGGTGTTGCCGCTGGTGTTGAACGTGCCGCCGCTGGAATTAAGCGTCACGTCGCGGTTCAAGGTGAAGCCCGCATCAAAGCGCAGCGTGCCACCGCCGAAGGTGAGTCCGACGG
>DASSJW010000364.1:0-5070 GCA_035690995.1 Xanthobacteraceae bacterium | reverse complement strand
GCAGGGCGTGATGGTCATGCGCGAGAAGGGCGAGCACCTCAACATCTACCACATCGGCACCACCGAAGAGGTGAGCATTGCCGATCTCGCGCGCCGCATGGCCGCGATCGCGGGCCGCGAGATCGCGCTCCGCCCCTCGGCAGTGCTCGCCGGCAGCACGCCACGCCGCTGCCCTGACGTTTCGAAGCTGGCCGCGCTCGGCTACGCACCGCGCGTGCCGCTCGACGAGGGACTGCCGCCGACGCTCAAATGGTACTGGGATCACGAAGACATGGCGCCGGCGGCATAAGCCGGCCGTAGAAGGAGATGGCATTTGTTTCCTGAAAAGGTCGCACGAGCCGCCGGCAGCGGAGCCAGCGTCCCGGTGGAGTGTTGTCAGGTCTGCGGACATGCACCGCTGACCAACGTGCTCTCGCTCGGCTACATGCCGCCGGTGAACCAGATGGTTCCGATCGGCGCGGTTCCGCGGCAGCAGCCGTGGTTTCCGACCAATCTTCTGTATTGCGCCAAGTGCGATCTGGTGCAGCTCGGCCTGGCGGTCGATCCCACCATCATCTTTCCCCCGGAATATCCCTACACCAGCGGCACGACCAAGCTGCTGCGGGACAATTTCGCGGAGCTTTATGCGGAAGCGTCGGCCATGCTCAAGCTCGGCCCGCAGGACCTCGTCATCGATATCGGTTCGAACGACGGGACGCTGCTTTCGAATTTCAAGCAGCACCGCGTGCTCGGCATCGAGCCGACCGAGGTCGGCAGGATCGCGGCCGGCCGCGGAATCCCGACGCTGCAGCGCTATTTCACGCCGGAGACGGCGGCCGAGGTGAGGCGCGAGCACGGGCCCGCGCGCGTGGTCACGGCGGCGAACTGCTTCGCTCATATCGAGGACGTGCACGCCATCGTCGCCGGCATCCTCGAACTGCTCGGCCCTGACGGCGTGTTCATATCCGAATCGCACTACCTCGTCGGATTGCTCGACAAGCTGCAGTACGACACCATCTATCACGAGCATCTGCGCTACTATTCGCTCAACAGCTTGGCGAACCTGCTGCAGATGCACGGGCTCCAAGTCTTCCACGCGCGCCCGATCCCGACCCACGGCGGCTCGATCCGGGTCTATGCCGCGCGGCCGGGCGTGCAGCCGGTGAGCGACGGCGTCGCCAAGATGCTGGCGAGTGAACCGCGCGGGCCGGCGATGCTGGCGCGGCTCAAAAGCTTCAGGGACGATGTGGTGCTGTCGAAACTGCGGCTGTTCGCGATGATCCGCGACCTCAAGGAGACCGGCGCGCGCATCTGCGGGATCAGCGCGCCCTCGCGCGCCTCGACCCTCGTCAACTATCTCGGGCTCGACGA
Source organism: Xanthobacteraceae bacterium (assembly GCA_035690995.1). GTDB lineage: Bacteria > Pseudomonadota > Alphaproteobacteria > Rhizobiales > Xanthobacteraceae > VAZQ01. The sequence goes on along the minus strand of DASSJW010000364.1, from coordinate 3,720 downwards.
GGGCATCATCGATTACGTCTGCGAGATCGCGGGCTCGCTCAAGATCGGCAAATGCATGCCGGGGACGTCGATTCCGGTGGTCGAGGAAAGCCGCCTGTTCGCCGACCAGCCGGACTGCGCCATCATCTTCTCCTGGCATATCGCCGACGAGCTCGCCCCGAAACTGCGCGCCAAGGGCTATCGCGGAAAGCTGATCACGCCCTTGCCGGTTCCGCGCGAGCTGTGACGGCCGGGGCAGGGGCCCTGGGCCTTTGAATAATCCGGACGGCTGGGCTATCACTCGGCAGATGCCCGCGGGGGACTCGCCGAGCGGCAATTTGGGAGCGCGCGCGTGAATTTTGCCGGTGCCAAACCGACGGCAGCAATGCCTGCGCAGGTCGATACGGCCGACCTGACCATCGTCGGCGGCGGCGGCCATGTCGGCATTCCCCTGGTCCTGGCCTTTGCCGAGGCGGGCTATCGCGTCAATGTCCACGACACCAATCGCGACGTGCTCGAGGTGTTGCGCTCCGGCCGCCTGCCGTTCATCGAATTTGGCGGCGAGGCGCTGCTCGGCAAGGCACTCGAGCAGAAGCGGCTCGTGTTCACGTCCTCGCCGGCGGACATTTCGCGGCGCGGACCCGTCATCATCACCATCGGCACGCCGATCGACGAGTTCCTCAATCCGGTGCGCAAGGTGGTGCAGGACTGCATCGATGCGCTGCTGCCGCATCTCGCCGACGGACAGCTCCTGGTGCTGCGCTCGACCGTATTTCCCGGCACCACCGATTGGCTCGACGGCTATCTCAAGCGCAACCACCGGAATCTCAAGGTCGCGTTCTGCCCGGAGCGGATGGTGCAGGGCCACGGCATCAAGGAGCTCAAGGAGACGCCGCAGATCATCAGCGGCACGACGGCGGCGGCCGAGGAAGAGGCGGCGAAGCTGTTTTCCGCCATCGCCCCCGAGCTCGTCACCGTGACGCCGCGCGAAGCGGAGCTGGCCAAGCTGTTCAACAACGCCTACCGCTACATCGAGTTCGCGACCGCGAATCAGTTCTATCTGATCGCCAAGGCGGCCGGCGTCGACTACCGGCGGGTCTCCGATGCGATGAAGCGCAACTATCCGCGCGCCCGCGGCATCCCTTCGCCCGGCCTCGCCGCCGGGCCGTGCCTGATGAAGGATACGGCGCAGCTTGCCGCCTTCGCGCAGAACCAGTTCAGCCTCGGCAACGCCGCCATGCTGGTCAACGAGGGCCTGGTGCTTCACCTCTGCGACGACCTGCGCCGGCGCTATGACCTCTCGGGCATGACGGTCGGACTGCTCGGCATGGCGTTCAAGGCCGAGATCGACGACACCCGCGCTTCGCTCAGCTACAAGTTCAAGAAGGCGCTCGCGAGCCTGGCCGAGGCGGTGCTCACCACCGATCCGTTCGTCACCACCGACCCCGAGCTGCTTCCCCTCGACGACGTCATCGCCCGCAGCGATCTCCTGATCCTGTGCGCGCCGCACGCGGCCTACCGCGATCTCGATTTCGCCGGCAAGCCCGTGGTCGATGTCTGGGGCTTCCTCAAGAACGCGAACGTGATTTCGTAGCTCACGTCGGCGCATGTCTGATGTCTCCGGCCTCACGCCGGGAGGTCCTAGGACTGCATGCCCCATCGACGTACGGTGACGGCCTCGATGTTGCGGAAGATGAAGTTCTCCACGATCAGCCCGATCAGGATCACCGTCAGCAGGCCCGCGAACACGGCGGGAATGTCGAGCATGTTCTTGTTCTCGTAGATGTACCAGCCGAGCCCGCCCTTGCCGGACGAGACCCCGAACACGAGCTCCGCCGCGATCAGGGTGCGCCAGGCGAAGGCCCAGCCGATCTTCAGTCCGGTCAGGATCGAGGGGAACGCGGCGGGGATCAGGATCTTCGCGATATAGCGCGGGCCGCGCAGGCCGTAGTTGCGCCCGACCATCCGCAGTGTATTGGACACCGAGCGGAATCCCGAATGGGTGTTGAGCGCCACCGCCCACAGCACCGAGTGCACCAGCACGAAGATGATGGAGATTTCACCCAGCCCGAACCAGATGAGGGCGAGCGGCAGCAGCGCGATCGCGGGCAGCGGGTTGAACGCCGAGGTCAACGTCTCCAGGAGGTCGTTGCCGATGCGCGACATCATCGCCAGCGCGGTGAACAGCATGGCGAGAGCGAGCCCGATGGCATAGCCCTTGAGCAGCAGGAGCACCGAGTTCGCCACCTTCTGCGGGAGATCGCCGTTCACCATGGCGGTCCAGAATGCGTCGATCGTGGCGGTGAAGGTCGGCACCAGCAGCGGGTTGTTGAGCTCGCGGGCGTAGAGCTGCCAGCCGGCGGCGATGACCACCAGGATGAACACCTTCCTCAGCCACGCCTGGTTGACGAGCCGCTGCCACAGCGTGAGCGGCTTCTGCACCACGCCGATGTCGCCGCTGGCGACCACGTCCCGCAGATATTCCGGCCGCGATGGCGGTGCCGGGCGCGGGCGCGCCGCCGTGATCTGGGTGTCAGCCATGGCGGACGACCTCCTGTTCCTCGATGCGATCGGCAAACAGCATCTCGTGAATGCGATCGGAAAGCTTGCGCCCGCTGGCCGGATCGGGCGGATCGGTGCCGTCGCTGTTGAGCTCGCCCTTGACCTGTCCGGGATGCGGCGAGAGCAGCAGGATGCGGTTGCCGATCAACACCGCCTCCGGAATCGAGTGCGTCACGAACAGCATCGTGAACCTCGTATCGGCCCACAATTGCAGCAGCTCGTCCTGCATCCTGCGCCGCGTGAGCGCGTCGAGCGCGGCGAACGGCTCGTCCATCAGCAGCACGTCCGGCTCCATCGCCAGCGCCCGCGCGATGGCGACGCGCTGTTTCATGCCGCCGGACAGCGTGTGCGGGTAGGAATCCGCGAACTTGGTGAGGTTGACCTTCTCGATGTAGCGCATCGCCTGCGCCTTGGCGGCGTTGCCGCGCATCTTGCCCGAGGATTCCAACGCGAAGATCACGTTCTGCTTGACCGTTTTCCACGGCAGCAGCTGGTCGAACTCCTGAAACACGAATATCCGGTCGGCGCCCGGCGCGTGGATGGGCAAACCTTTGAGGCGCATGCCGCCCTCGGTCGGCGCCATGTAGCCGCCCACCGCCTTGAGCAGGGTCGACTTGCCGCATCCGGAGGGCCCGAGGAGCACGAACCGGTCCGCGCTGTGGACGTCGAAGCTGACGCGATAGGTGGCGGTGACGAGGTGCTTCTCGGTCCGGTACTGCAATGTCACCCCTTGCACCTGCAGGAGCGGCGCGGGGCTGGATGGAACGTTCATCGCGGTGTCGGCCCTTCCGGTATCGGCGCTTGCGCGACACCTGCTTCGCGGGTTCTCAACTGCCGGGCAGCCCATGGACCTCGGGGAAGAACAAGTCCTTCCAGCTCCCCGGCTTGATCTTGATCGAGCCGACCGCGTGCATGAACTCGGCGTATTTCATCGTGCTCTCCGGCGCCATCGTCCATTTCACCTCCTTGCCGGAGGCGATCTCGGCGACCTTGTCGACGGTCAGCTTCGACTTGACGTCCTCGATCCAGTATTGCGCGGCCGGCCTGACATCCGCGTTGAGCATCTCGGTCGCTTCCTGGAAGGCGCCGACCAGCGCCTTATAAAGCGCGGGATTCCTGTCGTGGAACTGGGTCGTGGTCCAAGCCACGGTGAAGGTGTGCGGCCCGCCGAATACCTCG
>DASSJW010000363.1:0-4231 GCA_035690995.1 Xanthobacteraceae bacterium | reverse complement strand
GGCAATATTCCAATCCTCGGCGGACCCTCTGAGGCCGGCCACCAGCACGACAGTCGGGGACCCGGTGCCGCGACACTCCAGATACATCTTGCGGCCGCCGCCGACGTCGACCAGGCCGGCGAAATCTTTGCTTTGCGCGGCATGCGCGGCCGGCGCGTCTGCCGCTGCGATGAGAGCGACAAGAAGGAAGGAGACGCGAGCGCCGAGGGACATGGTGCTGCGCATGAACATCCCGTCCTCCACGGCTGCAACGGCGCACGGCTCGACCCGCGATGGCGGGTCGTCATCCTTCCTCGGATTCGGCGCCAGGCTTGCCGAGAAGGGCGAGCGCCCTGCGCAATTGCCCGCCGGTGCGATCGAGGACAGCGGTCGCTTCGTTCAGATCGCAACCATGGAGCAACAACACGGCAACCTTGATGCTGCCGTCCGCCCGCTTGAGCGCCACGCGCGCGTCGTCCCGGCTGCGCTTGGTGAGCCGCATCAGAATGTTCTCACTCCGCTGCACCAGCTTTTTGTTGACCGCCTTCAGGTCGACCATGAGGCCTTCATAGACGCGACCGAGCAGGATCATGACCAGGGAAGACAACAGGTTGAGTGTGATCCGCTGCGCCGTTCCGGCATTCATCCGGGTCGAGCCGGCGATCGGCTCGGAGCCGGTATCGAGCCAGATGGGATGGTCCGCTTCTTCGAGGATGGGGGTGCCGCGATTGTTTGCGATCCCAACCGTCAAGGCGCCGCGTGCCTTGCTTGCGCGCAGGCACGCCAGGGTGAACGGCGTCTTGCCGCTGGCGGCCACGGCAATGACGACGTCATTGGCGTGAATATTGTGCTTGCGCACGAGCTGCACCGCATGCTCGGCCTCGTCCTCGGCGCCTTCGATCGATTTGAGCAGCGCTTCCTTGCCGCCCGCCATGAGCAGAAGCAGCCGCTCCGGCGGCCAGTCGAACGTTGGAATCAACTCGGCGCCATCCTGGACCGCCAACCGTCCGGAGGTGCCGGCGCCGGCATAAATGAGTCGACCGCTGTTCCGCAGCCGCGCTTCGATGGCGCGCGCGGCGCCCTCGATGGCAGGGCGCATGGCGCGCACCGCGGCGACCGCCGCAAATTGGCCCTCGATGATCGCGTCCAGAATGTCCGAAGGATCCCAGACGTCGATCCCCGAATAGCGCGGGCTGGAGCGCTCCGTATTCATTTAATTATCATTAACGTACCAGGCGCGGTATTTTCAATGACAATACCCGTAACCGTGATTCGTTCGCGCGGGGTTTTTTAAGTCGGGGGGACTCCGGAAGGATCACTCGGACGTGAGCACTCGGACGTGAGCGACCCGACACTCCTCCTTGGCGTCGACGGCGGTGCCACGCTCTGTCGGGCTCGCCTTCAAGCCATGTCGGGAGAGCTGCTCGGCGAATCGATTGCCGGTCCTGCCAATATTCGTCTCGGGTTGCAGCAAAGCTTTTCGGCGGTGCTCCGAGCCACGGCCGAGTGTTTGCGCCAGGCGGGTCTGGCGCCGAATGATATGGCCCGGATTGTCGCGTGCCTTGCTCTGGCGGGAGCGAGCGAGCCCGCTGCGCTCGCCGAAGCGCAGCGCTATGAGCATCCCTTCAGAAAGGCCACGATCACGACGGACGCGCGCGCGGCTTGCATCGGCGCGCATGGCGGATGCGATGGCGGCGTTCTCGTGGTCGGAACCGGAACCATAGGCTGGGCGGAACTGCAGGGGCGGAGCCATCGGGTCGGCGGCTGGGGTCCGGCGGTTTCCGATGAGGGCGGCGGGGCATGGCTGGGGTGCGAGGCGCTGCGCCGCGTATTGTGGGCGCTTGATGGTCGCATCCCGTGGACGCCGCTGCTGACCGCAGTGTTCGAGCAACACCGCGCGGACCCCCACGCCATCGTCAGCTGGACCTCGGCCGCGGGGCCGCGGGATTTCGGCGCCCTTGCGCCCGTGATCGTGGAGCACGCATCCGGCGGCGACCCGGCCGCCGTCGAGCTCATGCGGCTCGCCGCCGGTCATGTCGACGGTCTCGCCGAGCGGCTCGTCTCGATCGGAGCGGAGCGCCTGTCGCTGTCCGGCGGACTGTCGATGCATATCGAGCGCTGGCTGGCGCCGGCGACCCGGCTCCATCTCGTCCCGCGGTCTGGTGATGCAGTCGAGGGAGCGCTACAGCTGGCGCGGGCTGCGGCCGCATCGATGGCGGCGTGAGCGTCCTGGGGATGTTGGACGTGAGCAAGTTTGGACGGATCATGGAGGTTGAGGTCCGCGAGGCGCCCGACGTCTTGCGGCGGCAGGCGGGCGGCGTGTCGGCTCCGATCGCGGAGCTGGTCCGCCTCCTCAGGCGCAAACCGGTTCATGTCGTGGTCACCTGTGCCCGCGGCAGCTCCGCGCACGCGGCGACCTTCGGCAAGCACCTGATCGAGCGTCATCTCGGCGTCCCGGTCGCGGCCGCCGCTCCGAACATCGCCACCATTTACGGAAGGCGTCTGCATCTGCGGGATCAGCTTTTTCTCGCCATCTCGCAATCCGGACGCAGCGATGACCTCGTGGAATGCGCCATGATGGCCAAGGCCGCGGGCGCTCGAACGGCAGCCGTCGTGAATGACACCGCGAGTGCTCTGGCGGCGGCCTGCGACATCGTGCTGCCCATGGCAGCCGGCCCGGAGCTCAGCGTGGCCGCGACCAAGACATTCGTGGCCTCGCTCGGTTGCATGCTGCACCTGGTGGCGGCGTGGACCAGCGACCCCTTGCTTGCCGCCGCGCTCGATCGTCTGCCGGATCGGCTGACCGCCGCCCTCGATGTCGATTGGAGCGCGGCCCTCGATGCGCTGTCCGCAAGCAGCAGCCTGGTGACGATCGGGCGCGGCCCGACTCTGGCCATCGCCCGCGAGGCCTCGCTCAAGCTGAAGGAGACCTGCAACCTGCATGCCGAGGCCTTCAGCGGCGCGGAATTCCTGCATGGCCCGGTCGCTCTGGTCTCCACGCTCTATCCGATCCTGATGTTCATGCCGACCGACGAGGCGGCCCGCGGCCTGCGCGAGCTCGCGGCTGATCTGCGCCACAAAGGCGCATCGGTGTTCGTTGCCGAGCACGGGGAGCCGGTGGCGGGCCGGCTGCCCGCGCTCGCGCCCGATCATGCGGATACCGACGCGGTCTGCCTGATCCAGAGTTTCTACCTCCTGCTCATTCGTCTGGCCGAACGCCGCGGCACCGATGTCGACCGGCCGCGGCACTTGCAGAAGATCACCCGCACCCGATGAGCGCATCGTCCCGGCATGCGGTTGCCGCCGACCACGTCTTTGACGGCACGGTCGTGCACCGCCACGTGGCCGTCGTGATCGAGGACGGGCGTGTCGCCGCCATCGTGCCGCGGTCGGAATTGCCGCCGGCCATGACGGTTCGCGCGCTGCCCGAGGGTGCCTGGCTCGCCCCCGGCTTTATCGATCTGCAGGTCAATGGCGGCGGGGATGTGCTGTTCAACGACGCGCCGACCAAGGAGAGCATTTCAACGATCGCCGCGGCGCACCGGACGTTTGGCACGACGGCCCTTCTGCCCACCTTCATCAGCGATACGCCGGAGAAGACGAGCAACGCGATCGCGGCCGTCGCGGCGCTGGTCGATCGCGATCCGAGCGTGCTCGGCATCCACCTCGAGGGGCCGTTCCTGTCGCCCGAGAAGCCGGGCGTGCACGACCCGCGCGCGTTGCGCGCGCCGACCAGGGAGGACGTGCAGACGCTCACCCGGCCGCGCAAGGGCGCGATGCTCGTGACGCTGGCGCCGGAACGGGTGCCGAAGGGTTTCATCCGGCAATTGACGGCCGCGGGCATCCGCGTTTCGCTCGGACATTCGATGGCGACCTACGACGAGGCGCGCGCCGCCATGGCGGAAGGCGCGACCGGCTTCACGCACCTGTTCAATGCCATGCGGCCGCTGGCGAGCCGCGAGGGCGGACTGATCGCGGCGGCGCTTGAAAGTCCGGACGCCTGGTTCGGGATGATCGTCGACGGGATCCATGTCGATCCGGCGATGCTTCGCTTGGCCCTGCGCGGCGCCGCGCATCCGATGCTGGTGAGCGATGCCATGCCGCCGGTGGGGGGCGTTCGGCAGAGCTTCATGCTCGCCGGCGAGGAGATCACGGTGCGGGACGGCCGCTGCGTGCGGAGAGACGGCGCGCTTGCGGGCGCCATGCTGGACATGAGCGCGGCGGTGCGCAATGGCGTGCGCCTGCTGGGGCT
>DASSJW010000362.1:0-5175 GCA_035690995.1 Xanthobacteraceae bacterium | reverse complement strand
CCAACGAAAGCGCGCGCGCGCAACTCCACGACGCCACTTCCCTTGCCGCGATTGGGGCCAACGGGCTGATCCCGCAGGCGCTGGCAAATGGACATGCCGTCAGCGACGGCCGTCCAATCTCGCTCGACCGCATCGGCGGCGACGCCGTCACGGTGCTCATCGCGCACTTCACTGCCGCCGACATGCCCGCGGCCGCCGTCCCGTTGCCACAGCTGGAAGCGTCAGTCGGCGGTGCGCCACCCTCGTCAGAGCTCGCGCCAACTGCGGCGACCGCGCCCGTGCAGGTGTTGCCACGCGCGCCGGCGACGCCGACTGAACGTCGCCACCCGCTTCGCTTCGTCTGGCAGGTGGACGAAGGCGAGCGCTTCACGCTGCATTCCGATGAATTCATCGCGCTGACGGGCGCTCGCACCGCGGCCGCGATCGGACGGCGTTGGCAGGAGGTGGCGACCGAGCTCGGTCTCGATCCCGGGGGCCAAGTCGCGCGCGCGATGGCGACCCGCGACACCTGGAGCGGCCTGACCGTTTCCTGGCCGGTCGACGCGAGCCCGGCGCGGCTGGCTATCGAGCTTGCCGGATTGCCGGTGTTCGATCGAAACCGGGCGTTTCGCGGCTACAAGGGATTTGGCGTCTGCCGTGACATCGCTCAACTCAATGCCCTGGCGCAGAAAGGCCATGCGCCGGCTACTGAGCGCCGAAGTCAGGAGCAGATCCGGGACCAGGCCGCCGACCAAGCGCCGGCGTCGGCCGCCACCGCGTTGGCGACCGGATCTTCGGCCCGCACCCACTCCGCGGTTGCGGCGGTGTCTGAAAACATCCTCCACTTTCCCCGCGCCGCGGAACCGCATGCCCCCGCGCTGAGCGCGCTCGAGCGCAACGCTTTTCGCGAGCTCTCCCGCAAGCTGGCGCAACGCCTCACCGGCATCGAATCCGCCGATCTAGGAGCCCCCCCGGCGTCGGTCGAAGAAGGCCCGACGGCGGGCGGAGCTGAGGCTGCCGACCGCGCGGGGGGCGGGCGCGCACTCATCCACGAGGGCAAAGCGGCAAGCGTCGAGCCGGCGCAAACCGAATTTGCGGCCTTCGCCTCCCTGCTCGAGACCGCCGCCGACGGCCTGGTCGTTCTCGATGGCCGCGGCCTCATCATGTCCGCCAGCCGCGCCGCCGGGACGCTGTTCGGCTACGAACCTCACGAGCTCGTCGGCCGCGCATTTTCCGACCTGTTTGCGCCCGAATGCGTGGAAGCGGCCTACGATTTCCTCGAAGGTTCCCGCCATGAAGCGGCTGCGCAAAAGCACTACGGCGGCCGCGAGATCGTCGGCCGCACGCGCGAGGGCGCCATGATCCCGATGATCATGAGCATGGGAAGGACTGATGAGCGGAGCGACCAAGTCGGCGTTGTGTTTCGCGACATGTCCCGATGGAAGAAGCTGGAACTGGACCTTGCGGCGGCAAAGCGCCAGGCGGAAAAAGCCTCCTCGGCCAAGGCCGACTTTCTTGCGAAGATCAGTCACGAGATCCGCACGCCGCTCAACGCCATCATCGGTTTCTCCGAGGTCATGATGGCGGAGCGCTTTGGTCCCCTCGGCAGCGAGCGCTACCGCGATTATCTCAAGGACATCCACGCCTCCGGCGGCCACCTGCTTTCTTTGATCAACGACCTGCTCGATCTTTCAAAAATCGAAGCGGGTCGCCTCGAGCTCGCCTTCACCACCGTGTCGCTCAACGAGCTCACCCGTGAATGCGTCGCCATCATGCAGCCGCAGGCCAATCGCGACCGCATCATCATTCGCACGTCGCTGCCGCCGTCACTGCCGCAGGTGGTCGCCGACGCGCGCTCGCTGCGGCAGATCGTGCTCAACCTGCTGTCCAACTCGATCAAGTTCACGGACGCCGGCGGCCAGGTCATCGTGTCGACCGCGTTGAACGACGCCGGGGATGTGGCGCTGCGCGTGCGCGACACCGGCGTGGGGATGAGCGAAAACGACTTGGCGACCGCGCTCGAGCCGTTCCGGCCGCTGGCGACCTCGGGGTCTGCAGCTTCCGGCAGTAGCGGTCTCGGCCTGCCGCTGACCAAGGCGCTCGCCGAGGCCAACCGCGCGAGTTTCTACATCAAGAGCGCGCCCAAGGCGGGCACGCTGGTCGAAATCGCCTTTCCGCCGAGCCAAGTGCGGGCGAGCTGAACCTACGCCCGCGATCATCGCCTTGGTAGAGGTGACGCGCGGTTGCAGGCGAGCCGCCGGGCATTCCCAGATCGACAGCCATGCGGTGAAAATTCACCTGTACACGCCCTTATCCCCGTGCGCGGCGCCGCCTGAATCGGCTATCCTCTGCGCGTTCGAGACATCCGGGCCAGCCCGCCGCCGTCGGCTACGGGATGTCATGGAGGGCAGTGATGATTGGGCTTGTTAGATGCCTGCTGGCGCTTGCCGCGTTGGTGCTGGCCCCCACGCAACTCTCCCGCGCCGCCGAGCAGGTTGACCTCCTGCTCGTGCTGTCCTCCGACGTGTCGCGCAGCGTCGATCATCCGAAATTCCTGTTGCAGCGTGAGGGCTATGCGGCGGCGATCTCCGATCCGCAGGTGATGGACGCCATCAAATCGGGTCCGCATCAGCGCATTGCGGTTTGTTTCGTCGAATGGTCGGGATTCGGCGCGCAGAAGCTCGTCATAGACTGGAGCATGATCGACAGCCCCGGCGCGGCACGCAAGTTCGGAGATCAATTGCTGGAATTACCCCGCGCATTCGCCGACCGTACCTCGATCAGCGGCGGGATCGAGTTCGCCACCGCCCAGCTGGAGCGCGCGCCGTTCGCGGGTTCGCGCCGTACCATCGACGTCTCCGGAGACGGGACCAACAATGCCGGCCGCGACGTCAAGCTCGCCCGCGACGAGACTGTCGCCAAGGGCATCGTGATCAACGGCCTTGTCATCCTCAGCGACCGGCCGGTGCCGTGGAATGCCGAGCACACCAATCCGCCCGGCGGACTGGAAAAATACTATCAAGACAACGTCATCGGCGGCCCGGGTGCATTCGTCCTGGTGGCCGAAAACTTCAATTCGTTTGGGCGCGCCATCATCAAAAAGCTGATCGCCGAGATCGCGCTTCATTCGGCATCGCAATCCGTCATCATGCGCTGAGACGTGTTGCCGCACTGGCCGCGCGGCCGCGTGCGAACAAGCCTGATCGCGACGCGCGATCAATGCCTAATGAGCTTGTTTCGAAATCTTCCAGACATGCGACAGGCTGGAATCATTCCAGGCTGTTTGATTTTTCCGGCCTAATTCGATTTGACGCCGGGCGGCCGGCGCCCCTACTCAATTCAAGATGCGGCCCGGGGCGATCACCTCTACCAAGCTCGCTGCAGCACCGCGTCACGCTCCAGGTCGAGCCGTGAGCCCGTCAAGAGGAGGTTTGTATGAAGATCGTGCGCGCGCTCGCCCGGACTGGCGTCGCCGTAAGCGCAATCATCGCCGGCGGGGCCGCCGTCGCCCAATCGGGCGATGTCAATCTGTACACCTATCGCGAAAGCAAACTCATTCAGCCGCTGCTCGAGGCGTTCACCAAGGACACCGGAATCAAAGTCAACGTTATCTCGGCAAGCTCCGGCCTCGAGCAGCGCATCAAGACCGAAGGCGCGAACAGCCCCGCGGACGTCCTGCTCACCGTCGATATCGGACGGCTCGAGGAGGCGGTGCGGTCGGGAATCACCCAACCGATCAAGTCCGACCTGCTGGACAAGGTCGTAGCTCCGCAATACCGCGATCCGGAGGGGCATTGGTACGGCGTTTCGATGCGCGCGCGGGTGGCCTATGCCTCGAAGGATCGCGTGCCGCAGACCACTCTCACATATGAGGAACTCGCCGACCCGAAATGGAAGGGCAAGATCTGTATCCGCTCCGGCCAGCACATCTACAACAACGCGCTGATCGCAGCGTATATCGCCCATCACGGCGAGGCGAAGACCGAGGAATGGCTCAAGGGCGTCAAGGCCAACCTGGCGCAGAAACCGTCGGGCGGGGATCGCGAAACCGCCCGGGATGTTGCCGCCGGCAAATGCGATATCGGCATCGGCAACACCTACTACTGGGCGTTGATGAACAACAACGAGCCGGACAAGAAGGCATGGGCCGACGCAACCAAGGTGATCCTGCCCACTTTCCAGGACGGCGGCACCCACGTGAACATCTCAGGCGTCGTGCTCGCCAAGCATGCTCCGAACAAAGCCAACGCAATGAAGTTCATCGAGTGGCTGGCGAGCGAAAAGGCGCAGCACCTGCACGCCGACCTCAATTACGAATATCCCGTCCGTGCCGGCATCGAAATCAATCCGACCATCGCCGGCTACGGCAAGCTCAATGCCGACACCATCCCGATCTCTAAGATCGCCGAGAACAAAAAGGCAGCGGCAAACCTGGTGGACAAGGTCGGCTTCGACAACTGACCTGATGATCGATGCCAAATTCGCCGGCTGGCCGTCGCTGAACCGGTGGCCGGCCGGTCTTCGGTGGCGGTGGCAGGCCGCTGCCATCGGCGCAGTCGCGGTGGCCGCGGCGGCATTGGCGGTCGCCCCGTTGGCAAGCCTCATCGTCCTTGCATTCGGGGATACCGGCGATCTCTGGGCCCACCTCGCGCGCTACGTCATCCCGCCTGCCCTGGTGCAAACCGCCCTCCTCCTCGCGGGGGTTGCCGCGGTAACGATCATCGTCGGCGTCGGCACCGCCTGGACCGTGACCAGCTTCGCCTTTCCCGGACGCGATGCGCTGACCTGGCTGCTGCCCCTGCCGCTCGCGATTCCGACCTACATCGTGGCTTACGTCTACGTCGACATTCTTGACGCCCTCGGTCCCGTCCAATCGATCCTGCGCGCGATTTTCGGTTGGCGCTCGGCCGCCGACTATCGCTTTCCGAATGTCCGTTCGCTCGGCGGCGCGATCCTGCTCTTTGGTCTCGTGCTCTATCCTTACGTCTATCTCGCCGCGCGCGCGATGTTTCAAACCCAGGCCGGACTGTTTACCGAGGCCGCCCGCATGCTGGGCGCGCAACCATGGCAGCTTGCGCGGCGCATCACTTTTCCATTGGCGCGACCCGCGATTGCCGTGGGCGCTGCGCTGGCGCTGTTGGAGACGCTCAATGACATCGGCGCCAGCGAATATCTCGGGGTGCAGACCCTCACTCT
>DASSJW010000361.1:0-3951 GCA_035690995.1 Xanthobacteraceae bacterium | reverse complement strand
TTGGAACCCGCGAGGCAATTGCCTATTTCGTCGATGTCTACAGTGCTGAGCGCAAGAGAGCGTCGAAGGCCGCCAGGAGGCGATCGGTCGATCTCGAACGCAAGCTAGCGCTTGCGGAACGTGATCTCAAGCGTGCGATCGATGGGATGATTCGGGGCACGATCTCAGAGGCTGAAGGCGATCAGGTCATTCCTGAATTGCGCCGTCAGCGCGATCGCGTCAAAGCCACTCTAGCATCGGCCGCTAAACCAAAGGTGATCGAGTTGCACCCGCCGTCAGTCGACGAGTACCTGCGGGCGATCGAAAGACTGGCCGAGTATGCCAATGGCCACTTGGCTAAGGGTCATGACGAACTGGCTCAATCCCTGCGCAAGTTCATCGACAGCGTGACCGTCATGCCAGCAGGTCCCGGCGAGGAGCCAGAAATTCAGGTTGCGGGCGGACTCACCTTGCTGTTGCCCCCCGAATCGAGGCGCTGTGGGTTGCCGGGAGCGGTGGTAGCGGGGGCCGGAATCGAACCGGCGACCTACGGATTATGATTCCGCCGCTCTAACCATCTGAGCTACCCCGCCAAGCCAATGTTGATGCGGGCGCAATATAGGGTGGGCGTATGCGGCGAGCAAGGAGGGCCAATTTTGCGCAACCCATCTGCTGACAGTCTAAAAATCAGCGCACGCTGCGGGCGCGGGGGTCCCGGCGCGCCGTTACTTGCGAAGCAGGCCCGCGGCCTCCACCGCTGACCGCACGACCGGCAAATCGGCCTGGATCGCCGCCGCAAACTCCTCCGGCGTGTTGCCGATGGCGTCGATACCCAGGTTTGCCATCGTCTCGACGACCTCCGGCTCGCGGCAGATCGCGACCAGCGCCTTGGACATGCGATCGATGATCGGTCGGGGCGTGCCGGCAGGCGCGAAGTAGCCGATCCAGCCGGTCATCACGAATCCCGGAACGGTTTCGGAGACCGTCGGGATGTCCGGGAATCGGGGAACACGCTTCTCTGTTGAAAGGGCGAGCATCCGGCCCTTGCCGCTCTGCACCAGCTCCATGACATCGGAAATATTGCCGAAGAACACCTGCACCGTTCCCGACACCAGGCCCATGAGGGCAGGCGGCGTGCTCTGATAAGGTACGACGACCATGTCGAGGCCTTCGCGTGCGGCGAAGGCGGACGGCGCAAGATGGCTGCTTTGGCCGAGGCCGGCGACGCCGTAGTTGACCTTGCCCGGATTGGCCTTCACGTAATCGATGAATTCGCGCACTGAATGAACCGGCAGATCGGGATGAACCACGAGCGCCATGCCGTTGATGCTCACCATGCTGATCGGCGTGAGATCCTTGAGCGGATCGAAAGTCAGCTTCTTGGTCAGCGGGTTGACGGTGAATTGTGCCCCGCCGCCGAAATAGAGCGTGTAGCCGTCATTGGGCGACCGCGCGGCAAATTCGGTGCCGATGATGCCGCCCGCGCCGCCTCTGTTGTCGATGACGAATGGCTGCCCGAACATTTTCGCCAGCCGTGCGGATGTCAACCGGGCAAGCGTGTCGCTGACGCCGCCGGGGCCATTGGGTACGACAATCTTCACGGGATGGGTCGGCCAATCCTGCGCGGTCGCAGAGCCGAAGCTCAAGGCTGCGCAGATCAGCACATATGACATCATGACGCCTGCGGCGCGTACGAGCCGGCGACATCTTGGATGCATTGGTAGGGCCGAGGCTCCTTAAGCCACGAGGTGCGCGCGATCCTGCACCTCCAAATTGACGAGCTCAAGCGGCGACGCTGTTTTCTGCAGCATATCCCAGCTCTTGATCCAGGCGTAGGTGCGCTGCAGCTCAAGCTCGGGAATCGGCGCCGGGTCCACCACCACGAGACGAGCCTCGCGCAGGTCGGCGATCGTCAGAGTGGCGATCTCTGGGTCCTTCGCTTTGTGATAGTCGATGAAATAGTGGAGATATCCGCGCTTGTTCGCATTGATGCGGGCAACCGCGCCACGTACGGCACGATTGAATGCGGCGTAGGTCTCGGCATCCACGCGATCCGAAGCGACTTCCGTGCCATGATAGAAAGCCGAGCAAACGATCCGACATCCCTTCTTTTCAGCCAGCGTGACGTAGGGCTCCGTCAGCGTGGTTGCCTCGATCTCGCCCCTCATCAGCAAATCGAGGCGATAGCGTGAGCCGTGTGGCACGCTGCAGACCTTGATCATGTCGCGCGGCAAGAATCCTTCCAGCATATGCAGCGCGAGGTAGTGTGTGCCGAAATAAAATGGAACGCCGACGCTGCGATTTGCCAGTTGCTGCGGAGTGTAGACGGGGGAATCAGGCCGCACCGCGATGGCCGCAAAAGTCACGATCCCACGCCGGCCGACCTGGCGACTACCCACGCGCGTATCCTGGACGCGGCAGTAGTTGCCCCATTCACAGGCGTTGTACATGTCCGCCTTGCCCTGCTCGAGCAGCCGCCCATGGCTGTGGAAGGGGTCAAGGCTCTGCGGGCTGAAGACGTGCGTCTGCGGCGTCCGGTCGACACCGGCGTCCACATCCTCCCAGATGATCTGGAGTCCTTCTTTGGCGAATAGGCCCTCGGCGTCCGCCACCAGTTCCGGCAGCCCCTGAAATGGCGCCGTCGTTTCCAAATGTAGGGTTTTCATTGTGCGAATCTCCCCCTGCTTATTTGGCTTCCGGACCAAATTCCCATGCAGCGCCGGTAGAGTCAATAGGTTGATATATCAACATAACGTTCAACCCTTGGCGCAGCAGGACGTGATATATTATCGCCGTTTGGCCTGCATTCTTGCTCTGGACGTGAGATGACCCGTCTCAACCCAAGAACCAAAGTTCCGAATAATGACGGCGCCGTCGCCCGGCCGGGGGCAATCTCAGGCGTGCCGGCCACGCCGCGCGTGGGGTTCGATCCCGCCTCGCCAACCCCGCTCTACCATCAGATATTTTCGCTGCTCCGTGACAAGATCTATGACGGGCAATATCCCGGCGGCTCATTCATTCCCAGCGAACAGGAGCTGTCGGCCCACTTCAGCGTCTCCCGCATCACGGCGAAACGAGCCCTCGACGAGCTCGCTGCCGACGGCTTAGTGGTGCGCGAGCAAGGGCGCGGCACGCGTGTCTGCATCAATACCCACAGCACGTCGGTGCGCGGGAGCGTCAAAGGTCTCGTGCATAGCCTGCACGCCAATGGACGCGGCTCGGTGCAGCTGCTCGATTTCGATTATCTTCCGTGTTCGGAGGAGGTTGCCGCGCACCTCGGATTGAATGCAGGCGACGAGGTCCAGCGGGCGATCCGGATCTGGCACGGCGAAGAAGGCCCATTCTCGCACCTGACGACGTTCGTGCCGGGAAGGCTCGGTCGCTCCTGGACCGGCGATGACCTGATGAAGCGGCCGCTGATATCTTTGCTTGAAAACACTGGAGTGACCATCAGCCGCGCTGAAGAGCGCATCACCGCGGTGCTGGCGGATGCTGTCGTCGCCGCGCGCCTCGCAGTCGAAGCCGGCGCACCACTTTTGATGATCACGCGAACAGTGTTCGATACCCAAGACCAGGCGGTGGAGCATCTTACGGCGCTGTATCCGCCGGCACGTTACCAGTATTCCGTTTCCTTGGGTCCGTGATCGTTGCGCACTATCGTTTCTACGCAGCTTGAGGCCCATCATCATTGCGCAGGAAGCTTGACCAGCTCATCAAGCTGGGCCTTGCTCAAAGGGGCCGCCAGGTATTTCAAGTTCACGGCATCAGCGGCGATCGCCTCGAGCCCAGTGATCGTGTCTGGATTGAGCGCGTCCCAGGGATAGAAGTCGTCGCGCGTGCGCTTCGCCTTCGCGGTCGAAATCCCGAGCCAATCGGCATAGATCTGGAGCGTGGCGTCGTCGGCATAGAGTGCGCGCGCGGTTTCGCGATAGGCCAGTGCAAAGCGTTTAATGGCATCGCCGCGGGTCACCA
>DASSJW010000360.1:0-5892 GCA_035690995.1 Xanthobacteraceae bacterium | reverse complement strand
GCGGCCTCGAGCTCCGTGCGGGTCTTTTCATCGAGCGGCATGGGCGCAAGCTCCTTTTCCTCGCGGCGAGGGGGACCCAAGATTTTCAGACCTTGGCACAGATAGGATAGTGATGCGTCCGCCCACTTTCCAGCGTGGGTGCACGCAATGACCCCCTGGCGGTTCGACGCGCCGATTGCACCTGTGCCTTGGCACGTTGCGCCGCTGTTTGCGGCCATGGCAAAGCAGATGCAAAGCAGAGCAGCCGAAACATCGCCCTCCCGCGCCGAGCGCGACACCGTCTCCGGGTGAAGGCCGTCACCGTGTCCTCGCGCGCCTTTCTGGAAGACCTGTTCCATTCGGCGGTTGCGGCCGCGCACCCCGCGAGCTGCCTGCCGGCGCACTTGCCGCCGCTGCCGGCATCCGGACGCCTGCTGATTCTCGCTGCCGGCAAGGCCGCCGCTTCCATGGCCGAGGTTGCCGAGCGCCATTATCTCGACGAGCGCGGCGTGCCCGCCGGACGAATTGGCGGTCTCGCCGTCACCCGTCACGGCTACGGCACGCCCACGCGGCTGGTGCGCGTGGTGGAGGCGGGCCATCCGGTCCCCGACGCAGCGGGCGTGGCGGCGACCCTGGAGACGCTGGCCATGGCCGACGGCGCCGGCGCCGACGATCTGGTCCTGGTGCTCATTTCCGGCGGCGCGTCTGCCAATTGGATCGCCCCTGCCGCCGGCCTTTCGCTCGCGGAAAAGCAGGCGGTCACCCGCGCGCTGCTGGCATCGGGCGCCTCGATCGTCGAAATCAACGCGGTGCGCAAGCACCTGTCGCGGATCAAAGGCGGACGGCTGGCCGTGCACGCCTATCCCGCGCGGGTGGTCGCAGTGGGCATTTCCGACGTGCCCGGAGACGACCCGGAGGTGATCGGGTCGGGCCCCACCGTGCCGGACCGCACGACGCTCTCCGACGCGCGCGCCATCGTGGCACGCTATCGCCTCGCCTTGCCCCAGCCGGTCATCCACGCCCTCGCCGACCCCGCGAACGAGACCTCGAAGCCCGGGGATCCCATGTTCGCCGCCACGTCTTTTGCGCTGGCCGTGCGCCCGGCCGACGTGTTCCGCACGGTCGAGCGGACGGTGCGCGCCGGCGGATACGATTGCGTCGTGCTCGGCAGCGCGCTCGAAGGCGAGGCCCGCGACGTGGCCACCAGCCATGCGCGGCTCGCGCGCGCTCTGCAGGGCGAGGGACGCCGTGCAGTGATCCTCTCGGGCGGCGAGCTCACGGTCACGCTGCGCGGCAAAGGGCGGGGAGGCCCCAACCAGGAGTACGCACTGGCGCTGGCCACGGCCCTGGCCGGCGCTCCCGGGATTGCGGCACTCGCCGGCGACACCGATGGAACCGATGGTGGCGGCGGCCGCGCCGAGGACCCCGCGGGTGCCTTCGTCGATGCAAGCACGCTGGCCCGGGCCGGACGCCTCGGCCTCGATCCGGCCGCGTTTCTTAACGACAACAATTCGACCGAATTCTTTGAGAAACTTGGAGATCTGCTGACGCCGGGGCCGACATTGACCAACGTGAACGACTTCCGGGCCATCGTCGTTGACAGGCCTTGAGAGTTCACGCGATATCGGCATTCGGACCGTCGGGCGGCTTGGAATGCGGGCGGGATGAAACACCGGTACACCAGCACGAAAACTCGGCGCAGCGTCCTGCCCCGTCCGGCGGGTCCGCTCGCATGCGCGGCGTTGATCATGACGGGCTTCGCGCTGTCGGCCGAGCCGGCCAAGGCCGATTTCAGGCTTTGCAACAACACCGGCAACCGGGTCGGCATCGCGGTCGGATACAAGGAGAACGAGGGCTGGACCACGGAGGGGTGGTGGAACATTTCCGCCCGCAGCTGCGAGACCGTCCTCCGGGGATCCCTGGTCGCCCGGTTCTATTACATCTACGCGGTCGACTACGATCGCGGCGGCGAGTGGTCCGGGCAAGCCTTCATGTGCACGCGGGAAAAGGAGTTCACCATCCGCGGAACCGACGATTGCCTGGCACGCGGTTATGATCGCACCGGCTTTTTCGAGGTCGACACCGGCGATCAGCCGTCCTGGACCGTCCAGCTCACCGAATCGGCCGATCAGGCGCCCATGCAACAACCGCTGCAATCGCGCGTCCCGATGCTTCAGACGCCTCCGGCCGCGGGCCGGCCCGCCACACCGACGCCTCCGTCCCGAAGCCGCAACTGATGCGACGTCTGCGCCGGACCAAGATCGTCGCGACCCTCGGTCCGGCGTCGTCAGACCGCAGCGTGATCGCCAAACTGTTCACGGCCGGCGCCGACGTCTTCCGCATCAATATGAGTCACACCAGCCACGAGCGCATGCGCGAGCTGGTGGCGGCGATCCGCGCGGTCGAACTCGAGCATGGCCGCCCGATCGGCATTCTGGTCGATCTGCAAGGGCCCAAGCTCCGGGTCGGGAGCTTCGCGGCCGGTCCGGCCGTGCTCGCCAAGGGCGACACCTTCATCCTCGACGATGATCCGGCGCCCGGCGATGCCAAGCGTGTGCACCTGCCGCACCCCGAGATCCTGGCCGCCATCGAGCCGGGGCATACGCTCCTGCTCGATGACGGCAAGATCAGGCTCGTCGCCACCGAGGTGGACAGGCGGCGCATCGTCACGCGAGTGGAGGTCGGCGGCAAATTGTCGGACCGCAAGGGCGTCAGCCTTCCCGACACGACGGTGCCGTTCTCGGCGTTGACGGAGAAGGACCGCTCCGATCTCGATGCTGCACTCGATACCGGCATTGACTGGGTGGCGCTCTCCTTCATCCAGCGCCCGGAAGACATCGCCGAGGCAAAGAAGATCACGCGCGGCCGCGCCGCCGTCATGGCCAAGATCGAGAAGCCGCAGGCCATCTATCGGCTGGGCGAGATCATCGATCTTGCCGACGCGCTGATGGTGGCGCGCGGCGATCTTGGCGTGGAGATGCCGCTGGAGAAGGTCCCGGGACTGCAGAAGCAGATGACCCGAACCGCACGGCGCGCCGGCAAGCCGGTCGTGGTCGCGACCCAGATGCTCGAATCCATGATCACCAGCCCCGTTCCCACGCGCGCGGAAGTCTCCGACGTTTCGATCGCGATCTTCGAGGGCGCGGACGCCATCATGCTGTCGGCGGAATCCGCCGCCGGGCAATATCCGGTCGAAGCGGTCGCCACCATGAACCGCATCGCCGAGGAAGTCGAAGGCGACCCGCTTTATCGCACCATCATCCACGCCCAGCGCACCGAGCCCGAGGCGACCGGGGCCGATGCCATCGCCGCGGCGGCAGCCCAGATCGCGGAGACGCTTGCGTTGTCCGCGATCATCTCCTGGACGAGCTCGGGGTCCACGGCGTTGCGGGTCGCCCGCGAGCGCCCGCAATCACCGATCGTCGCGATCTCGCCGCGGCTCTCCACCGGACGGCGACTCTCGCTGGTCTGGGGCGTACACTGCATCGTGGCCGAGGACGCCCAAGATCTCGACGACATGGTGGAGCGCGCCTGCCGCCTTGCCTACAAGGACGGATTCACCCAGCCCGGCCAGCGCGTCATCGTGGTCGCCGGCGTGCCGCTCGGCACGCCGGGCGCCACCAATATGCTGCGCGTGGCATTCGTGGGGGCGGAGGCCGCGAAGGACGCCCGATAACCGGCACGGGAAAGACCGTCAGATCGAGTCTGTCTTCCGCCGTCTGAGCTCAGATGTCCCGCCCGTCGATCTTGTCGCTGAGCTTCTTGACCAGATCGGGAATGCGCTCGAGGCGCGGATGCACGGCGAGCGCACGGCGGAACGCTTCGAGCGCGTGTTTGTCGTCGCCGAGTTCCTGCAGGATGATGCCGAGCCCGGAGAGGGCGCCGAAGTGGCGCGGCTCGCGCGCCAGCACCTCGTGAATATCGGCAAGCGCCCGTCCGAAATCCTTCTTGGTGTAGTAGACGGTCGCGCGCCGGTTCCAGGCCTCGACGAAATCCGGCCTGATGTCGATGACGGCGTCGAGCAGCTTGATCGCCAGGTCCAGATCCTTGCCGTCGACGGCGGTCTTCACGCGGCCCATCAACAGATTGGCGGTATCGCTGGGCGAGCCGAGCCAGATCGCCCAAATCCGGTTTTCGACGTATTTCGCGCTGTCGTCGTCGGGCGCCACCTTGAGCGCCTCGAACAGCCGGTCGAGATTTTGCGTCCGGTCGCCGCGTTGCGCCCGCGGCAGCGTGGTCGGCGGTTCGATCGGCTTGAGCGGCTCGGGCGTGACGGTTTCGGCGAGCGCCGGCGCGGCGCAGAGCAGCGCGAGGAGCGCGGTCGCCGCAAACGGAAGGAATCGCCGTTTCATGCCGTGCAGCCTAACCCGCTACCACGGCACAATAAAGACCAGATTTTCTCAGGGCAGCGGTGCAGGACCGCAGGCCGCGCGCGGGCCGGCCGAACCTCAGCCTTGCCGGGCCTTGAAGCGGCGCTGGACCTTGTTGATCACATAGACCCGCCCCTTGCGGCGGACCAGGCGATTGTTGCGATGGCGGCTGCGCAGCGATTTCAACGAGTTGCGGACTTTCATGGCTCTGACTCTGGTTCGCGCGGCCGCGCGGGTTGCATGCGATGGCAAAAGTTGCGCGGAAAGTAGGGATGGGATGGGCGCTCGTCAACACGCGAGCCCGCCCGAGGCCGCCGGCCGCCCCCGCGCCGCGGGTCGCACCAGTCGCTGCGGCCTTCACCGGCTCAGGCGGCGTTGGCGGCCCGCGCGAGCGGCAATTTCAGCAGGCCTGCCGCATTGGCCCAGAAGATCGCGTCGCGGTCCGCCGCCGGCAGATCAAGGTCCTTGATCAGCTTGATGGCGCGGGGCTTGAGCGAGGTCAGCGGCGGCGCGTCGCTGCCATAGATGACGCGGTCAGATCCCATCCAGTCCAGCACCATTTTCACGGCCGGCAGATTGTAGGTCACGGTGTCGAGATACATCTTTTTCAGGTAATGGCTCGGCGCGTGCTTGATCTTCATCGGCGCGTAGGAGCCGAGAAAGAACGCCTCCTCCTGCAGCTCATAGGCATAGTCCATCCGGCTGATGGTCTCGCAGATGCCGCCGCCGCCGTGCGAAGCCACGATCTTCACGCGCGGAAAATCTTCGAGAATGCCGCGCACGATCAGCCGCCCCAGCGCCAGGCAGAGATCGAACGGCCGGCCGATGCTCGAGGCGAGACGGTACTCCTTCATCCGCTCCTCGCCGAAGCCGAGATGGGGCGGGTGGATCATCACCGGCACGTCGAGCTCCTGCACCAGTTCCCAGAACGGGCGCGCCTCGTCGTCGTCGGGATAGTGACCCTTGTGGCTGGAGTGAATGAAGATGCCCTTGAGGCCGAGGTCACGGATCGCCCGCTCGGCCTCCTTGATGAAGGCCGGCCCGCCGCAGGGCAGGATCGTGGCGAATGAGTAGAGCGTGCCCTTGTGCTTCTCCTGCACCTCGGCGGCGTAGTCGGTCCATTTCTGGATCGCGGCCAGCTCCTCGTGGTCGGCCTTGCCGCGCAGATAATGTGCGGCATTGGTGACGACGCTGATGTCGATGCCGTTGGCGTAATGCGCTTCGAGAAAATTTTCGAGCACCATGGGGCACCCGCGCTCGCCCCATTTCGGACCATTCTTGCCGTCGAGCGTCCCGAGATCGTCCGCCGCCTCTTCCGGCGTATAGATGTGTGCATGCCAATCGATGATCACGCGCTTTCTCCCGTCTGTGCAACACCGGCCGGCCTGCGGCCGTGTTTGGCTAGAGCCGGCGGCGGCAATTGCGATCCTAATGCTGGAGGCTGTCCAGGAACATCTCGACCGGCCGCTGCCACAGCGCGCGCCCGTCGGCGGCGGATTGGGGGGCGAGCCATGGTTGACGATGGCGAGCGGGATTGGCGCGC
>DASSJW010000359.1:0-5527 GCA_035690995.1 Xanthobacteraceae bacterium | reverse complement strand
TCGTTTCTCGCCAACAGCCGTACGACCTCGAACGACTGCCACGCCATCAGGACAAAGGTGACAAAGCAGACCGCCGCGATGAAAGCCTGCAACGCCCGCTGCCATAGCGGCGGAAGCCTGGCGAGGAATAGGTCCATTGTGAGATGACGTCGGTCATAGGCGACCGCCGCGGCCGCAAGGAAGATGGACCAGATGGCCAGGTAGACCATCACCTCTTCCGCCCAATAGAACGCCGCAAGGAACAGGTAGCGCGCGACCACATTGGCAAAGTTGACCGCGATTGCCGCGAATAGCAGCAGGGCCGCGAGCGTGAGCGGCACGCGATGCAGCAGCAGCCTGGCGAGGGCCTCAAGCCTTTGTTCGGACAGACCCAAGAGGCGGCCCCCTTCCCGCTTCGTCCGGAGACGATGCGAAGATCTTGCGTGGTGTCGTCAGACCGATGCGGGAATCGCGCTCAGTGTTTTGCCGCGGCCGCGCGCACGCGCTCGAAGAACGCTTTGACCGGCGGATCATCCTTGGTGACGTCGTCGCCGACCGTTTTGAGCGCGGCCACGAGCTTCTGGCGCTCCGCGTCCGGCAGCACGAACAATTCCCCGCCGACCTCGGCCCAACGCTTGGGCATCTGGGCATTGAAATCGAGCGTGAATTTCTGGTTTCGGACCTGCGCGGCGCGGCCCGCGTCCGTCACCGCCTTCTGCAGGTCGGCGGGAAGCTTGTCGAACCAGACCTTGCTCGCGGTCGCGAGCGGCACGAGCATGGTGTCGTTGGTGACGGTTACAACCTTCGAGACGTCCTGGTACTTCAGCGTGACGAAGACCGACAGGCCGCTGCGCGTGCCGTCGATGACATTGCGTTGGAGCGCCGGCAGGACTTCGTTGAGCGGCATCGGCGACGCCGTCGCGCCGAGCCGTGCCATCGCCTCGCGCTCCAACGGCGTGGCGTTGACGCGGATCTTCTTGCCCTTGAAGTCGGCAAACGTGCGGATCGGATCCTTGGCCATATAGTCGTGCTGGGCATAGGCAAATGTGCCGAGTCCGACATAGCCCTTGTCCGAACCAAGCGCGAGGATCGCCTGGTTGAGTTCCGGATCGGCCAAGGTCGCCGCAGCATTTGTCATGTCGCGGAAGAGGATCGGGGCGCTGAACACCCCGAAACGCTTGTCGACGCCGACGTAGAAGTCCGCCGGGCCGATGAAGCCTTCGATGGTGCCGAGCTGCAGGCCCTCGAGCTGGCGCGGAATCGGACCGAGCTGGCTCTGGGGATAGATCTCCACCTTGATCCGCCCGCCGCTGCGTTGCTCGATCTCTTCCTTGTAGATCTTGATGTATTCGTGCTGCGGGTCGTTGACCGTCGCCGTGCCGAACTTCATGACGAAGCTCTGCGCGAGGGCCGATGTCGCGAGGCAGGACGCGAGCGCGACACCGGCCGCCGTCATCGGCAGCCGAAAGCTGATCCTCATGTGTTCCTCCCCGTCGATCGCGTCTGTAAGCGCGATTTCATCTAATTATTGCGGCTTCAGCTTATTGTGCCATACGTTGCGGTCAAGCACCGCCGCGCCGAGCAAGGGAAGCCCATGCGTTTCGAAGGAACCAGCGCCTATGTCGTGACCGACGACCTCAAGGTCGCCGTCAATGCCGCCATCACGCTCGAGCGTCCCTTGCTGGTCAAAGGCGAGCCCGGCACCGGCAAGACCGTGCTCGCGCTCGAAATCGCCAAGAGCCTCGCCGCACCGCTGCTCGAGTGGCACATCAAATCCACCACCAAGGCGCTGCAGGGCCTCTATGAGTATGACGCGGTCTCCCGTCTGCGCGACAGCCAGCTCGGCGACGAGCGCGTCAAGGACATTCGCAACTACATCAAGCGCGGCAAGCTCTGGGATGCCTTCGTGGCGGACGCGCGGCCGGTGCTGCTGATCGATGAGATCGACAAGGCCGATATCGAGTTTCCCAACGACCTGCTGCAGGAACTCGATCGCATGGAGTTCTTCGTCTACGAGACCGGCGAGACCATCAAGGCGCGGCGGCGGCCGATCGTGGTGATCACCTCCAACAACGAAAAAGAGCTGCCCGACGCATTCCTGCGCCGCTGCTTCTTTCACTACATCCGCTTCCCGGACCCGGAGACGATGCGGGCGATCATCGAAGTGCACTTTCCCGGCATCAAGCAACGTCTGGTGGCCGAGGCGCTCAAGCTGTTCTACGAGATCCGCGAGGTGCCGGGGATGAAGAAGAAGCCTTCGACCTCCGAGCTTCTGGATTGGCTCAAGCTGCTGATGGTCGAAGACATCGGCCCGGAAATCCTGCGCGAGCGCGATCCCAAGAAGCTCATTCCGCCGCTGCACGGCGCCCTGCTCAAGAACGAGCAGGACGTGCATCTGTTCGAACGCCTCGCCTTCATGGCGCGGCGCGAGGGCCGTTGAGAGCGCAGACGTAGGTTGGGTCGAGCGCTGCGCGAGACCCAACACCTCGCAGCATCTGAGATTGTTGGGTCTGGTGAAGAACTCGACCCAACCTACGGGCTACTGCGTTTGGGGTCCGCGCCGGCGTCGCGCCAGTCCTGCTGGTCGTCCTCCTCGAGCAAGGGCGCTGGCCCCGACTTCGTGCGCGCAAAGCCGCGCGCGTCATTCATCGACTGCTCCGTGAGCTCGTCAGGCTCGATGCGGTCCATCGACGGCGAGGCAATCTCGCCGGCGGCCACCGGATCGGCGGGCAACTCGGCGAGCGCCGGCTCTTCCGGCAGAGCTTCCCGCGGCACCACGGCCCCGAGCCGCGCTTCCACATGCGCCTGCTCTTCCCCCGCGCGCAGCGCCGCGAGTTCCGTGCCGCGCCGATATTCCTCCTCGCGCTGACGCGCCTGGCGCGCGGCGAAGCGCTCGCGCGCGTCGAACCACCAATAATAGACCTGCATCGCCGCCCGGCCGAGCCTGCCGCCCGCCCAAACCAGCTCGAACGGCGCGAACAGCCGCCAGGTGTCGTCGCCCTCGACGATCGCCTGCGCGACGATGTTGCCGGCCATGGCCGTGGTATTGAGCCCGTGCCCGCCGAACCCGCTTGTCAACCAGACGCCCGGCGAAAGTTCGCCGATCTGCGGCATGCGGTGCAGCGGATTGCCCAGCACGCCGGACCAGACATGCTCGACCTCGACCTCGCCCAGTTGCGGATAGACCGCCGCGATATCGGCTCGCAGCCGCGATACCATTCGCGCCGGATTGGCGTCCCATGTGGTCGAGTGCCCCGACCAGAGCAGCCGGTCATTGCCGACGATCCGGTAGTGGTTGTTGGCCAAATCGGTATCCGTCACCGCGCCGCGATAGGCGATTGCCTCCGCGAGGTTCGGCCCGAGCGGCGCGGTGGTGAGCACATAGCTCCAGATCGGCATCAGCGTGCCGACGACGCGCGGCATCAGCGCGGCGAGATGCACGTTGCCGGCCAGCACGATATGGCCGGCGCGCACGCGGGCGGACGGGGTGGTGACGCGCTTGCGCACCCCTTCGGCGTCGATCGCCAGCGCTGGCGTGCCCTCGAAGATGCGCGCTCCCGCCGCCTCCGCCACTTCCGCCAGCCCGAGCGCATAGTTGAGCGGGTGGATGTGAAACGCACGCGGCAGATGCAGAGCGTGAAAATAGTGATTGGTCTTGAGCACTTCGCGCACGCGCTCGGTGGGCCATCCCTCCACTTCGGCGCCGAGTTCCTGGCCGTAGAGTTGCACAGCGGCCAGGACTTCATCGCCGTTGTCGACCTTGGAGACTTTGAGCCAGCCGGCGATCGGCGCGACACCCGGCATTCTGGCTTCGGCGATGGTCGTGCGCACGTAGCGCAGGCCCATCTCCGACAAATCCCACAGCGCCTTGGCGTGCTCCATGCCGACGCGGCTGACCACGCGCTCCATCGACTCGGCAAAGCCGGGCAGGACGAAACCGTCGTTGCGGCCGGAGGCGTTGCCGGCGATACGGTCGGCCTCCAACACGGCAACCGACCACCCGCGCCGCGCGATCTCGCGCGCGGCGGTCAGCCCCGCGAGGCCCGCGCCGATCACGCAAACGTCGACATCGAGATCGAAGGTCAACGGCCCGCGCATGTCGGCCGGCACCATCGTCGCGGTGTACCAGGTGGGTGCGTAGGCCGCCCGCTCGGACGCGTTCACGTTTTCTTCCTCGGAGGTCAAGTCGTCACGGCGGTCATGCTAGACTGCGGCGAGCGAGAAATCGATGCTGGTCCCATGCGCCTGATGTTGTTGCGACACGCCAAGACGGAAAAGGCCGAACCCGGCATGCGCGATGATGAGCGCCGCCTCAACGAGCGGGGCCAAACCGACGCGCCGCTGATCGGCGCGTACATGGCGCGGCACGCCCTGATTCCGGACCGCGTCCTGGTGTCAACCGCCGAGCGCACGCGGGAAACCTGGCGACGCCTCGCCGAGGCGCTTCAAGCCCGACCGCGGGTCAGCTACGAGGAGCGTCTGTACAACGCCGGCAGCGAAACCATTCTCGCGCTCGCCAAGCAAGTCGAGCCGCCGGCACGCACGCTGCTGATCATCGGGCACAATCCCGGCCTGCACGATCTCGCCCGGCTGCTGATCGCCTCCGGCGATGTCGAGGCGCGCGAGCGGCTCAACGAGGGCCTGCCGACGTCCGGCCTTGCCGTCATCGACTTCGCTACCAAGGACTGGGGCAAGGTGCACCCGCGCGGCGGGCGGCTGGAGCGTTTCGTCAGCCCTCGCTCGCTCGCGGCCGCCGATCGCGTCTGACCGGAGCCTACGGCGGGCGCGCCATCGAGGCGCCTGATCCCTCGCCTTCGCCATCCGCCGCCGGCGTGGCAATATGGTGCAAAACCAGAGAGGGAGGGACAGCGCCATGTACACGAAGATTCTCGTTCCGATCGACCTCGCCGATCAGGAGCTTGCCAAGCCCGCGGTTGCGACCGCCCTGATGATGGCCGGTCCGTCGGACGGCGCGATCCGGTTCGTCAACGTGCTGCCGCTCACGCCAGTGATGCTCGCGGAATACGTGCCGCCCGATTTCGAGGTGCAGCAGCGCAAGGCGGCGGAGGACGCTCTCGCGATCGTGGTCAAGGAGACCGGGCTGCCGCCTGCCCGCGTGTCGTCGACGGTGCGGCAGGGCGGCATCTACCAGGAGATCCTCGAGGAAGCGAACGCCATGCAGGCCGATCTCATCGTCATGAGTTCGCACCGCCAGCAGCGGCATGCCATGCGCACCTACTTCCTCGGCTCCAACGCCGGACACGTGGTGCGCTATGCCAAATGCTCGGTGCTGGTGGTGAGAAACTGACGTGGCGGCGGCACCTCTCCTTCAGCTACGCAATGTATTTATTGCTTGACTACTGCGCGAAGCTATGGTAGGGGTTGCGCATCCTCGCTCAGGAGGGGCCGTCTTCTAGAGACGATCCTGAAGGCGGAGCGGGGAGTGGCGTCCCGCGGCTGCGGCTCGTAACCGCGGACTCGGGAGGTCCGGGACACCGCCCGCCAGGCATGACGACCTGGCTGCGAGGAGCTCGCTGCACGGATCCGG
>DASSJW010000358.1:0-5681 GCA_035690995.1 Xanthobacteraceae bacterium | reverse complement strand
CCACCGTGGTCTCGAACGGCAGGCCGACGAAGTTGCGCATGTAGTAGGACGCGAGCCGGCCGCCCGGCAGGACCTCGCCGTGCGGGTGGACGAGAATGAAGGCGCGCAACTCGTTCGCCGCCGCCCACACCGCCTCGAGTGCGGGATCGTCGAGGTTCTTGCCGTTGACGTGCGAGCCGATCTGGGCGCCACGTAAACCGAGCACCCGCACGGCACGGGCGAGCTCGTCCGCCGCTCGTTGCGGATCTTGCAACGGCAACGTGGCGAGCCCCACGAAGCGATCGGAATTGCCGTCGACCACGGCGGCAATCTCGTCGTTCTGCAGCACCGCGCAGGCGGCGCCGAGCGCCGGCTCCTCGTCGTAGAAGAAGGTGTGCACGGTGGCGCAGATCGCCTGCATCGCGATGCCGTGGTCGTCCAGGTCGGCGAGGCGCAGATCGAGGTCCCAGCATTCCCGCGGCATCGGCCGCTGCACCACCTTGCCCCCGATCTCCATGATGGTCGAGCCGTCGGCTTGGGCGATCAGCTTTGGCGCCACCCGCGGCGATTCCTTGCCGAGCCGCCGGATCGTCTCCTGCGGCAGCATATGGGCGTGGATGTCGACGGTGCGGCTGCGTGCCATCACCGCTACCATATCAGCACTCCACTGCCTCTGACCTTATCCGGCTGGCGATTCGCGCCGCTCGCGTCGCCTCGCGCATGTCTTGGCCCCACATAAGGCTTAGCTGAAGGGACAGGACATGCCGGCACCGTGCGGCGTCTTGTACTGGACCAGAAGCAGCACGCAGGGTTCGGCACCGACCTGCCCGGAGCGGTGTCCCCGACCACCCTCGACGGCGCGGGTGTCGATATCCTGCCCCCAGTGGATATCGCCCGGGCCCATTTCGACACGCGAGCCATCCTGCGTCTCGATGAACCAATGGCCGGACAGCGGCACGACCCATTGCGGCTTTGGGCTCTCGTGCCATTCGCCGACCCAGCCCACAGGCAGAACCGTGAAGAACACCGCCACCACCTCGCCTGGGATTTGCCGCATCCACATAGGCGCCGCTTGCCCACCGACGCTCTTCATCGCGAACCCGTCGAGCGCGCAGTTCGCCAGGCCGCTGGTGCCGTTCCGCGCACTCCACAGGCTGTAGTAAGGCACTTGCGGTGCCCTGCTCGGGTCACGGCCATCGTTGCTCACGGGTCCGAGAGGCGGAAGCGTCATCGGTATCTCTCCAGGTGGATGACGAAATGAGCCTGCGAGGCCCGTCTCGTTGCGAATTGCCGCTTTTGTATCGTAGATGTTGGTCTGTTCTCCGAAAGGCCCCCTCGAGCGCGGCGCCATCTGCCGTGCCGCCGATCAGAGCGGCGGGTTCCGGCGAAGGCGCTTAGCCTGTTCGACGGCCTCTGCACCAACCTTGTTCTGAGAACGGGAGACGACGCATGACCTTCACGGTCCGCAGCAACAGCTTCAACGATGGCGACTATCTCGCCAAGACCCACATTCTGTCGGCCGCCTTCGGCTTCGGCTGCGAAGGCGACAATCAGTCACCGCACCTTGCCTGGTCGGGCGCGCCCGCCGGCACGAAGAGCTTCGCCGTCACCTGCTTCGATCCGGACGCGCCCACCGGCAGCGGGTTCTGGCACTGGCTGGTGGTCAATATCCCGCCTGACGTCACCGAGCTTGCGATCGATGCCGGCAACCCGAAGACCCCGAAATTGCCGCCGCGCGCGCTGCAGACGCGCACCGACTTCGGCGCGCCGGGCTATGGCGGCCCCTGCCCGCCCCCGGGCGATCACCCGCACCGCTACCTGTTCACGGTGTTCGCGGTCGGCGCCGAAAGCCTGCAGGTCACCGCCGACACGTCGGCAGCGGTCATCGGCTTTCAACTCCATTTCAACACCCTGGCCAAGGCCGCCCTCATGGGACTCTATAAGCGCTGATCGGGCTTGGCGTGGCCAGGGGCGGATCACGAGCGTATTCCGCCCTGTGAGATCACGGCGGGGGTGAGGCGAAGACACCCGGCCCGCCCTGCCGAAGGAGCGCCCGCCCTCACGCCGCCGCGCGCGCCTCGTCGACCATCGTCGCGGAGATCTTTTCCGCCACCATGAGGGTCGGGATGTTGGTATTGCCGCGCGGCGCTGTCGGCATGATCGAGGCGTCGATCACGCGCAAGCCGGCGATCCCGCGCACGCGACCCTCGGTATCGACCACGGCATCGCGGTCGTTGGCGTCGCCCATGCGGCAGGTGCCGACGGGATGGAACGTGCCGGCGACGTTCTCGCGGATATGCGCGGCAAGCGCGTCGTCATCCGCCACCAGCGTGGCGAGATCGACGCGGCGGTCGGCCAGGGTCGAAAAAATCGGGCCGGCCAGCGGGGGCACAAGATCGATGAGCGCGGCAATGAGCGTGCTCTGAACCTTGTTTGCCGGCGTGATGCGGTTGAGCCGGCGCAGGCGGTCGGTGAACTTCACCGGAAAAGTCACGCCGGTCATGGCGCGCACCTTCTCGTGCGCCAGGACCTCGACCGCGCGGCGGAAGCCCTGCATGAAGCGCCTGAGGTCGAGCTCATGGCCGGTGAAGTTGAATTCGACGCAGGGCGGCGTCGCGGGATCGGCGTTGACCAGCGACACCCGGCCGCGCGCCATCGGCTTGAGCAAGGTGGGCGCGAGGTTGGCGACCTGGAAGCCGAGCGGGCTCCACGAGGTCTTGCACTGCACGTTGATGTACATGTCGGTCGGCGGCGCGCCCGGCAGCCCGGAGGAATAGCGGAACGCCGTCATGGGATGCGGCCGCAGCCAATCCTGCTGGCGTGCGCCGCGATGCTGCAGCAAGCCGACGAACACGATGGCGTGGTTGGACAGGTTCTCGCCGACCCCCGGCAGATCCGCGCGCACCTCGATGCCGTGCTCGCGTAGGTGCCCGGCGGGCCCGATGCCGGAACGCATCAGGAAGGCGGGCGAATGGACACCGCCCGCGGACAAGATGATCTCGCGCCCGTTGAACCGCTTCACCGCGCCGCCGACCTTTACGGTCACGCCGGTGACGCGGCGCCCCTCGAACAGCAACGCCGTGACGGTGGCGCCATTGACGATGGTCAGATTGCCCCGCGCACGCACCGACGGATCGAGATAGCAGATCGCCGCCGACGCGCGCTTGTCCGGCCAGTTGCTCATGGGCACCGCGCCATAGCCGTCGCGGAAATCAGCATTCATATCGGCAATGAACGGAATCTGGCGCTCCTGCGCGAACGCGTGCACGGCTTTCGACAGCGGGGCCCAGTCGTCCGGCTTGGTGCGGCGGATCGGTACCGGCCCGTTGCGGCCATGCATGTCGCCGCCGAAATCCAGATCGTTCTCGAGCTTGCGGTAGTACGGCAGCACGTCGTTCCAGCCCCAGCCGCCCGCTCCGTGCGCCTCCCATTCGGCGTAGTCGTCCGGCGTGCCGCGGTACGCCACCATGCCCATCACCGAGGAACCGCCACCCATGATGCGGCCTTGGGAGAAACCCACCAGCGGCGAATTCTCCTTGCGGCGCCAATGCACCTTGAGGTCGGGCCAGAAATAGGCGTCGTTGTAATAGGAGGTGGCGTAGGTATCGAGCACGTCGGCAGGCTCGTTACCCGGCGGCGTATCGGGGCCGGCCTCGAGCAGCAACACGCGTGTGGTCGAGCGCGCGGAAAGCCGGTTGGCCAGCACGCATCCGGCCGCACCGCCGCCGATGATGATGATGTCGAAGCTGTCGGTCATGTGTCGTGCGCCCGATTTGGTTTCCGTTTCTTGTGCACCGATAAAAGCATGCCGCCTCGGAGCGGCAAAGCCCTCATGCGCCGGGCGTGTCCGCCGTTCCAGCATGACGGCCGCCAAAATCGCTGCCATACTCGCGACATAACAAGACACGCTTCGGAGGAAGGCCCAATGTTGACTGTCCCGTCGAGCGGGCTGCGCGTCCCGTGGATTCTGCGGCGCATGTTGCTGTCGGCGATCTTGATCGTGGCCGCGGGCGCCACGCTCAACCGCGCGCACGCGGAATATCCCGAGCGCCAGATCACCATGATCGTCTGCTTCCCCGCCGGCGGCGGGACCGACATCGCCGCCCGCCTGATCAACACCCAGCTCGGCGAGGCGCTGGGCAAGCCTGTCATCATCGAGAACCGCGGCGGAGCCGGCGGCAATATCGGGATCGCAGCGGCCGCGCGCGCCGGCGGCGACGGCTACACGTTGCTCGTCTGCTCCAGTGCCTACGTGGTCAATCCGAGCCTCTACGCCCAGGCGACCTACGACCCGTTCAAGGACTTCGTCCCTGTGATGGTGATCGGCGCGTCGCCCAATGCGTTCGTGGTCCCGGCGCAGTCGGACATCAAGACCATGCCCGAGCTGATCGCCAAGGCGAGGGCCAATTCCGGCAAGCTCAACTGGACGAGCCCCGGCGCCGGCACCACGCCCTATCTCGCCGGCGAAGTGCTCAAGCTGCGCACCGGAATCAACATGCAGCACATTCCGTTTCCCGGCGCCGGCCCAGCGACCACGGCCGTGCTCGCGGGCCAGGTCGACCTGTACACCGCCAATATCGGATCCCTGATGGGCCTGATCGACGCCGGCAAGGTCCGTCCCATCGCCGTTACCTCGAAGGAGCGGTGGCCTGATCTGCCCAATGTCCCCTCGCTCGAGGAACTCGGCATCAAGGACGCCGTTTCCGACACGTTCCAGGCCATCTATGCTCCGGCCGGCACGCCGCAACCGGCGATCGACCGGCTGGTGAAGGAGCTTACTGCGATCCTCGCACGTCCCGACGTGAAGGAGAAATTCGTCAAGGCTGGCCTTCCCGTCGTCGCCGAGGGTCCGGATGTGTTCCGCGCGCGCATCGCGCGCGAGGTCCCGATGTACAAGGAGATCATCGACAAGGCCGGGCTGAAGATTCAGTGAGTTAATCTGGTCTTGAAGACTGCTTGTGACTGTCATTCCGGGGCGCCGCGAAGCGGCGAGCCCGGAATCCATAACCACCGTCCGCAAGGTATGGATTCCGGGCTCCCTCGCTACGCTCGGGCCCCGGAATGACGCCCGGTCCGTGAGAGCGAGAATCGCACTAAGGAAACGACATGCCAAAACCGCTGGCGGGACTTCGTGTCATCGAGCTCGCGAATTTCATCGCCGGCCCGCTTGCCGGCACGCTGCTCGCCGACATGGGGGCCGACGTGATCAAGGTCGAGCCGCCGCAGGGCGACATGGGCCGCGCGACGCCGCCGATCCGCAACGACGAGAGCGTGAGCTTCGTCGCGCTCAATCGCAACAAGCGCAGCCTGGTGCTCGATCTCAAGCAGCCGCAGGCGATCGAGATCCTGCTCAAGCTCGCCGCAAAATCGGACGTGTTCCTGGAGGCATATCGCCCGGGCGCCCTCGACAAGCTCGGGCTCGGCGCCGCCGACGTGAAGGCGGTTCAGCCGCGCATCGTCTACACCTCGGTGTCGGGCTTCGGCCAGACCGGGCCCGACCGCCGGCGCGCCGGCGTCAACCTCATCATCGAGGCGTTCTCGGGCGCGCTGTCGGTGACCGGCGAGCCTGGCAAGATGCCGATGCGTCCGGGGGTCCAGACGGCCGACGTGTTCGGCGCCCTGTTCGCGACCTACGCGACGCTTGCCGGACTGGTCGGCGCCGCACGCAACGGCGAAGGCCGCATCGCCGACGTTTCCCTGGT
>DASSJW010000357.1:0-4479 GCA_035690995.1 Xanthobacteraceae bacterium | reverse complement strand
CGACGCGATCGCCAATCGCTACAAGAAGAGCCCGGGGCCGCTGCTGTAGCGACCTGCCTAATGGCCCGCACGTAGCCCGGATGGAGCATTCGCGACATCCGGGCTACGCTCGCGTCTCGTCGCGCCCATCGCCGCATCGATTACCCTCTCGTTCGGCTGGATCGGCGATCTGATTCATGACCGGTCGGTCTCGTCAGGCCGGCTTCGGTCCGGCGATCGCCCTGGCGCGAACTTGCGCCACCTCTTCTATATCCCCGACCGCGAGCTCAAGACACTTTCGCCGTCCGTCTGCGAATGCGGACGGCCGGATTGTTCGCGATGAAGGTCAGGTAATCGAGCCGGTACAGCGTCCGGGCCAGCGCGAGATAGGCGATCAAGCCCGAGATCGCGGAAGCCGCGAGGAAGCCGAGGCCGAGATAGTTCGCTCCGAGCGGCAGCAGCGCCCAGGTCAAGATCCCGTTGAGCAGAAGGAAAACCGCCTGCAAGACGAAGAAAGCCATGCGGCGATCGAAGTAGAGCATGAGCGACGAGCAGGTGATGAACAGAAACTGAAACGCGGCGCCGATCACGCCCATCCGGAGCGTGCCGACCTGGCGAAACTGCATGTCGAGCGCGCCGACGATAGCCGGCGCCAGCACGCCGACAAGAGCGCAGACCACCAGCTGCGGCACCATGATGCCCGACAGCGACGCGATCGTCTCGTCGCGCAATCGCCGGCCATGGGCGCGGATTTGCGCCAGCGTGGCGTGCTCCAGGATGCTGGAATAGAACAGCCGGTAATTGCGGAAGAACTTCACCTCCAGATGGATGACGAAGGCGGCGTAAGCCGGCACCGCCACGAGATAGGATACGAACATCGCGCTGTCATAGAGCGGCGCATGCAGGAGGCCGTTTTCGATCTGGGTGCCGAACGGCGACAGCCAGACCACCCACTTATCCACCCAAGCTCCGATGGCCCCGAACAATCCGCCGAGCGCTATCGGCCAGTAGCCGATCGCGGCAGCCCCCAGCGCACGCGCCGGCGCGGCAATCGTCTTCACCGCGAAGGGGAAGGTGCCGATGATACGCACGAGCAATCCGAACAATGTAGCGCCGAGGCCGATATTGAAGCCCCACAGCATGACCGCGAGATCCGGGCGCGCGTTGTAGCCGATTGTGACGGCCGCGACCGCCAGCGCCATGCCCAGCGCGAAGAACGCGGTGACCGAGGTGTAGTCGCGGGTGACGCTGCAGAACAGACAGGCGACCCAAACCAGCGCGATCAACGCGCAATTCGCGATCGCTGCCACCGTCGCGGCGTCGTCGAGATCGAGCGCAAGCCCGAACAGCAGGGCTGCCGCCACCACGGTGACCACGCCGGATGCCGTGAAAGTGGCGAGCATGATGCCGGGAACGGCGACGACGTCGCGGTCGTGGAGCTTGTCCGAGATCAGGCGCGCGCTGACCAGCGCAATCGGCGCGGTGATGACGAAGGAGAGCGCGAAGCTGTAGATGATGAGCGCGCGGAACGCCGCGATCGTCGTCTTGCCCTCGAGTTCGCTGATGGTGGCGCTGATCAGCCAGATGCACAGCACGGAGAGCAGGCAAGGACCCGCCGCCACGATCGACCCGTGCGCGAACGAGGCCATGCGATCGGCAATCGAGTTGCTGCGATACAGGCGTTCGAGGGCAAAACCGATGCCGGCCATGGGTCAACGAACGTGTGAGTTGATGAGCGCGCCGCGTGACGACGGCGCATGACAGTACTGCTGATAAATTCTGGCGTAGGCCGTGTCGACGACGTCGAGGTGGTAGTATCGCTTCACGCGCTCCTGCAGCGCGGAGCCCAGCCGTTGGCGGCGGTCATGATCGCGCAACAGCGCACCGATCGCCGCCGCGGTCTGCGCCGGCGAGGCGACATCGGTGAGCATGCCGCCGTCGCCGAGAGCCGGGTGCTCGTCGGGCCGGCCGTACAGGATCTCTCGGCACGCACCCACATCCGTTGCCACCGTCGGAACGCCCGCCGCGCCCGCTTCCAGCACGCTCAACGGCTGCGCCTCGCTCACGCTGGTCAGGACGTTGATGTGGATGTAGGGAAAAAAGTGCGCGACATTGACCTGGCCGGTGAACCGGACGGCCCCGGACAAGCCCAGTTCCGCCGCCAGCGCCTTGCACTCCCGGTAATAATCCGGCTGCTCGTCGGTCGGCCCCATGACCAGGGCGAGCAGGTCGGGAAACTCGCCGCGCAGCAGCGCGATTGCTTGCAGATAGGTCTTGATGTCCTTGATCGGGACGACGCGCCCGATCAAAGCGATGGTCGGGGGGTCGTCCCAGCTTGCCTGCGGCAAGCGGCTCAGCGCCTGATAATCGACGCCGTTGGGAATGATCTTCATGCGCGCTGGCGCGGCCCCGTGGAGCGTTTGCGCCGGCTGGTTGGCGCCGTGCAGCGTGATGATCTCCGCGCACGCCTCGTAGCAGGCGCGTGCATAGCTCTCGAACGCCGCCGACCAGAAGTCGCGCAGATCGCGGCGCGGATCCGCGATCGCAAATCCTTTGTCCACCGTGTCGACGATCCAGTCCGCCTGCAGGATCTCGATGCGCCGCTCGTTGGTGTAGATGCCGTGCTCGGTGATGATCGCCGGCCGGCCGGTCTCCACCGACGCACGCGCAGCCAGCAAGCCGGCATAGCCCGTCGACACCGTGTGATAGACCCGGGCCGGCGGTAGCGGAAACGACAGCGTGGCGATCAGGCCGCCGAACAGCGCGCGCCAGGCCCAGAAGAAATGCAGGAACGACTCGTGCGGCATCTCGCGATCGTAGAGATCGCAGACCAGGTTCCATGCCAGCGTGGAATCGAGCAGGTCCGCCGTCCGCCGCGCCTTGATCAGCGGCGCGAGCAGGCGGATGATTTTCGTCAGTTCGGCCAGGCCGCCGGCGCTGAGAAATATATCGACCGCCTTGTCGAACTCGACCTGGTCGAATGACCGCGGCCGGCGCCAGCCGCCATCTCCGTGCAGCTCGCTCAGATAAAGATGATGCAACGCGTCGAGATTGGGCAGCCCGGCATATTTCGCGACCGGTGCCGGCGGCTCCGGGAGAATGGCGACCACGCAAAACCGCAGGTCGGGACGGCGGCGGATCAGGCCATGCACCCATGTGGACACGCCCCCGGACACGTGGGGGTAGGCTCCCTCCACGATCAGGCAGACGTCGGCCTCACGATCTTTTTCCTCCCCGCGCGCGCGGATGGGAAGATCGTCGGGGGCTGACGGAGCGACGTGCCGCCCGGGATGCGAGTATGTTTCGACGCGCATGCCCGCTCCTATGGACGGCGTTGCCCGACGGCAGCGCCGTCGGCGATGACCGGCTTGCCGTCCTGATCCAGCCGCTGATCGTGTCCCTCCGCGCGCGCCGCGGCAGTCGACCAGAGCCGGCTCTTCTCGTCAGCGTTGAGACGGCTGGCCACCGCCGCCGCCTGCGCCCGGATGAATCCGTTGCTGTTGCGCATGGCCTTGCGCAACGTCGCGCGAAAATCCGCGTGATAGCGCCGGCCGATGACGCCGAGAACGCGCTGCTGCTCCTCGATCGAGGCGTTCTGCAGGATGGGACCGAAGCGAGGGACCTTCGCCGCGGGGTCGCGCGGCAGGCGGCCCGACACCAGTTCGTCATGGATGCGCGTCGCGCCGGTGCGAGCGACGACGCCGGCGATGTAGTCGTACCAATACTGGAGCCGATCCGGCGACGGGCGCCGGCGCCAGAGCGCCAGCGCCATGATCGTGCAACCCAGCGCCCCGACCGGGCCGGTCGCGAAGGTCGCGACCAGCAGCAATGCGGGAACGGTCAGATCGCCATTGCTGCGTGCGCGCGCCCGCATGAACAGCGCCGGGACGACCAGGACTGCGAGATGGAGCAGCACGAATATCGGGAGCGTGGCAAAGGCGCTCAAGCCGTAGCCGAGCACGGCCAAGCTGGCGGCGAAGGTGACGAGCGCGAGAAGGACATCGGTGCCGCCGACCTCCAGCGCGGCTTCGTCGCGCTCCCGGAAGCGTCGCCCCGATGCGATGGCCTGGTTGATCTCGGTCATTGCAGGCGCATCTCGCGGCCGGTTGCGGCCGGTCCGTCGCGCGGCGATGCCGCCTGCGCCGGCCCATGTCCGTTCGCGTGCTTCGGCGCCGCCGCGGCGCGCCAGCTGTCGACCAGCAGGATGCGGGGGATCAGCGGCGCTATCTCCGAGCACGCCAGCTTGAACCTGCGCTCGGCATCCTCGCGATCATCGTCGAGCGCGGCACCGCCGACGGCGAGCATTCCGATCACGCGGTCGGAGGTCTGGCCGTCGAACAGCGGACCGGCGAAAACGCCTCGGTCGCCCAGCAGCGTGCGGTCGGCGGGGCGCAAGGCGGACAGCAGGCGGCGCTCGGTCGCGATCGCCGTGAACAGGGGATCGTGCGACGGGACGTCGGCGGCATGCCGGTATTGGTCATCGAGCGGGAACGCGGCTTT
>DASSJW010000356.1:0-4399 GCA_035690995.1 Xanthobacteraceae bacterium | reverse complement strand
GCGCATAAGATTCGAAGAGCCAAGACCGATCCGGAGGCCCTGCCGAGCGAAGAAAAGGGACTGGATCCCCGACCCGAGGCTGACAATCTGGTTGGCATCTATGCCGCGCTCGCCGAGACCAGCAAGACTGAAGTGCTGAGGGAGTTCGGTGGCGCGCAATTCTCGACCTTCAAGGCCGCGCTGGTCGATCTCGCCGTCGCCAAGCTCGGTCCGATCAATGCCGAGATGAAGCGGCTGGTGGCCGATCCCGATTATATCGAGTCGGTGCTTGCCGACGGCGCGGCACGCGCGCAGGTCGCCGCCGCCGAGACCATGAAAGCGGTCAAGGACATCGTGGGTTTCGTCCGCCGCTGAGCAGCGCAATCCGACCGCTTGCAACCGTCGCTCCATGCCGGCGTACTTGTGCCGCTACCGAGCGGCGTGGCAGGATTCTTGAAATTGGCCGGGGGAGCCGATGAGCAAGAAGCGCCGCAGCTACGAGGCGGGTCATTCGCCGAAATTCATGGTCGTCATCGACGACTCGCCGGAGTGCGACCGCGCGCTCTATTTCGCCAGCCGGCGCGCGTTGCGCATCGGCGCCACCGTGCTGATGCTGCGCGTGATCGAGACCCACGACCGCAACCAACAATGGCTCGGGGTCGCCGACATCATGCGCGCCGAGGCGCACGAGGAAGCGAACGCCGTGCTCGACCGCCATGCCATCCGCTCCTCGAGCATCACCGGGGTCATGCCGCAGCGCGTGATCCGCGAGGGCGAAAAGGCGCAGGAGGTGCTCAATCTGATCGAGGACGATGAGGATATCGCCATCCTGGTGCTCGCCGCCGATACCGGCAAGGAGGGCCCGGGACCGCTGGTGTCCAGCGTCTGCAAGAACGCCGGCGATTTCCCTATTCCGGTCGCCATCGTGCCGGCGCACTTGAGCGACGAGGACCTCGATGCGATGTCCTGACGGCGGGTTCCGCGGGCGCCACCACCGACCCGACGCTTGAACTTCCAACGCGCCGCGCCACCTATTACAATGACGGTACGTCGCAATCCTGCGCGCGGATCTTTGGTCCTGCGCTGCCGAAGGAGCCAGCCATGTTCATCCAGACCGAGCCCACTCCCAATCCGGCCACGCTCAAGTTCCTGCCCGGACGGGCCGTGCTGGCGAGCGGCACGCTCGATATGCGCGACAAGGACGCGGCCGCCCAGTCGCCGCTGGCCGAGCGCCTGTTCGACGTCGCCGGCGTGTCCGGGGTGTTTTTCGGCTCGGACTTCATCGCCGTGACCAAGAGCGACGGCGAGTGGCAGCAGCTCAAGCCGGCGATCCTCGGCGCCATCATGGAGCACTTCATGTCCGGCGCCCCGATCGTGAGCGGGCAGGAGACGTCGCCTTCGGCCGACAGCGAGGAGTTCTTCGAGGCGAAGGATTCCGAAACGGTCGCCACCATCAAGGAGCTGATCGAAGCGCGGGTGCGGCCGGCCGTCGCCAACGACGGCGGCGACATTACCTTCCGCGGCTTCAAGGATGGCATTGTCTATCTCGACATGAAGGGCGCCTGTTCGGGGTGCCCGTCATCGACCGCAACGCTCCGCCACGGCATCCAGAACCTGCTGCGCCATTATCTGCCTGACATCGTCGAAGTCCGGCCGATGGCATGAGCCGCGTTCTTCATTCGAAGGCCAGGTGAGGCCGACAACCACAGCAGCGGAAACGCGAACTTCGGTGTTCACAGCGTCGTCCGCTGACCCGGATGATTGCGGCCAAGGTTAAGCCATGCGCGTCCTCGCCATCGACACGGCGCTCGAAGCCTGCTCGGCCGCCGTCTTCGATACCGATCGCGGTGGGATCACCGCCAGCGAGAGCATTGCGATGGCGCGCGGTCACGCCGAGGCCGTGATGCCGCTGCTTGCGCGGGTGATGGATCTCGCCGAGATCGAATTCGCCAATCTCGACCGTATCGCCGTGACCACCGGCCCCGGCAGCTTTACCGGGCTGCGGGTGGGCATCGCAGCCGCGCGCGGCATCGCGCTTGCCGCTGGAAAGCCGGCGATCGGCCTCTCCACGCTTGCGGCCTTCGCCACCCCGCTGATCGCCGAAGACGACACGACGCACGTGGTGGTGGCGATCGACGCGCGCCATGACAACGTCTACCTGCAGATCTTCGGCATCGGAGGGCGCACGCTGGTCGCTCCTCGCGTCGCCACGCTGCGCGATGCCGCGCGGGCGGCGATCACCGGGCCGGCGCGGATCATCGGTTCGGCTGCAAGCCAGGTAGCGGCCGCATGGCCCAGGGGAGCGGAACCGCCCTTGCAGGTGGAGCAGCGCAGCGCGCCGGATATCGACTGGGTGGCGCGTCTCGGCGCCGCCGCGGCGGAAGGCTATGGGCCGCCGAAGCCGCTTTACTTGCGCGCGCCCGACGCGCAGCCGCAGGATGCGGCGCGCCTGCCTCGCCGATGATCGATATCGTCGCCCGTCTGTTCAGCCGCGGCGAGCCCGCGCTGTCGGAAGCCTCGCCACGCGACGCCCGCGCGATGGCAACGCTCCACGCGGCCTCGTTCCACCGGGGATGGAGCGATGGCGAGTTCGAACATCTGCTTCTGGACCGGCATATCGTTGCGCATCGCGCCATGGTGGGACGCAGTCTCGTGGGATTCATCATATCGCGGCGCGTGCTCGAGGAAGCCGAGATCCTTTCGGTCGCCGTCGCCGGCTCTCGCCGCGGCAAGGGACTGGCGCGGCAATTGCTCGATCTGCATCTGCGCCGGCTCGCCGGCCTCGGCGCGCGCACGGTCTTTCTCGAAGTGGACGAAGGCAACCAACCGGCGCGCCGGCTTTATCGGCGGGCAGGCTTCCGCAATGTCGGACGCCGGGAAGGCTATTATCCGGCCGGCCAGGGCGCGGCCGCGCTCATTCTTCGTCGGGATCTGGTGTGATCACAGAGCCGTAGTCAAAGATCGCCAAGCTGCTCCGGGGCTGCCGCCGCTCCTGACGACCGAGACCCCGGACCGATGGATTCCCCCTCTTTGCCATGATATTGCGGTCGGACGGAGAAGCGTCGTGAACGCGCCGAAGCCTAAAGATATCGAAGCCTTATGCACGGCCAAGGGCATGCGCATGACCGAGCAGCGCCGGGTCATCGCGCGCGTGCTTGCGGCCGCTGACGACCACCCGGACGTCGAGGAACTCTATCGACGTTGCGCGGCGGTGGACGACCGCATCTCGATCTCCACGGTCTACCGGACGGTGAAGCTGTTCGAGGATGCCGGCATCATCGAGCGCCACGACTTCCGCAACGGTCGGGCGCGCTACGAGCAGATGCCTGACAGCCATCACGACCATCTCATCAATCTGCGCACCGGCGAGGTGATCGAGTTCCAGTCGGAAGATATCGAACGGTTGCAGGCCG
The DNA here is from genome assembly GCA_035690995.1 of Xanthobacteraceae bacterium. Taxonomy (GTDB): domain Bacteria; phylum Pseudomonadota; class Alphaproteobacteria; order Rhizobiales; family Xanthobacteraceae; genus VAZQ01. Next base: position 1,007 of record DASSJW010000356.1, on the reverse strand, counting down.
AGGTGGCGCGGCGCCTGGGCTACCGGCTGATCGATCACCGACTCGAACTCTACGCCGTTCCGCTCGACGACAAGCCGAAGCGCTGAGATCGCGTTGCGATTGAGGGACGAGCCTTGACGAGCGCATTGCGCATAGTGGTCGGCGTTGCATTCGCGACCGGCTTGGCCGCGATCGAAGGCCATGCGCAGCCCGCCGCGTATCCCGACCACCCAGTGAAGATGTTGGTGGGCTTCGCCGCCGGCGGCGGTACCGACGTCGCCGCCAGGATTCTGGCACAAAAGCTGACCGAAACCCTGGGCCAGTCGGTCGTGGTGGAGAACCGCCCCGGCGCGAGCGGCATGATCGCGGCCGAGGCGGTGGCAAAATCGGCGGCCGACGGCTACACGCTCATGATGGGCAGCCAGACGACGCTCGCGGTCGCGCCGGCGCTCTATCGCAAGTTTTCGATCGACCCGGGGAGGGACTTCGCGGGGGTGGCGATGGCTGGCGTCTCGCCGCTCGTGCTGGTCGTTCATCCCTCGGTGCCGGTGCAATCGGTCCACGATCTGATCGCGCTCGCCAAGGCCAAGCCGGGAACGATCAATTTCGGCTCAGGCGGGCTGGGAACCACGCCGCATATGGCCGGTGAGCTGTTTTCGATCCAGGCGGGCGTCAAGATGGTGCACGTCGCCTATCGGGGCGAGGCGCCGGCGATCAATGATCTGCTCGGGGGACAGTTGCAGTTGATCTTCGCCAACCTTTCCGCCGTCATCGGCAACGTGAAGGCGGGATCGCTGCGGGCGCTCGCCGTCACCAGCGCGCAGCGCGCCGCCACGGCTCCCGAGATTCCCACCATCGCGGAAGTCGCCCTCCCCGGCTTCGAGGCGGCGACCTGGTTTGCGCTGGTCGCACCGACGGGAACACCCCGCGAGATCGTGCTGCGGTTGAACGCCGAGGTGACCCGCCTCGTCGGTCAGCCCGATACCCAGAAGCGGTTCGCGGATCTCGGGATGACGATCGGCCCGGGC
>DASSJW010000355.1:0-2902 GCA_035690995.1 Xanthobacteraceae bacterium | reverse complement strand
GCGTGAATCTCGACGGTGACGCGCTGGCCGATCCGGTATTCATCAACCCCCGGTCCGAGCGCGACCACCGTCCCCATATATTCGTGCCCGGGCGTGAAGTTCTTGTTGTGCGGCATGCCGCCGAGGATGGATGCCGGCGGCCCGTGATAGATGATCTCGAGATCCGTCGCGCAGATGGCGACCGCGTCGATGCGCACCAGCACCTCCGCCTTCTTCGGCACCGGCACCGGCTTGTCCGTCAATGACAACTGTCCGGGATCGCCGAGCACCCATGCTTTCATGGTGTCCGGGATCGGATAGTCCGTGCTCGTCTTCACTCCGGCGGGGGCGTACATCGGCTCTTCCTTTCGGCGAACGGGAAATTTCGCTTCGACCAGATCGCGGATGCGCGAGGCTTGGCGGCCATCGCAATCGAGTGGCCGGCAGGTTAGTGTATATGTGCCTGATATTCGAGGGGCGTAATTGCCGCAAACGGGCGCTGACCCGTGGGGAACGCGAGGCGAGGAGGGACATGGCCGATTATTCCGTCTCGATGATCCCGGTCCGGGATTGCCGCATCCGCGTGATGCGCGGCGGTTCCGGTAGTCCGCTGCTCTTTCTCCACGGCGGCGGCGGGGCCGGAACCTGGCTGCCGTTCATGGCGCGGCTGGCGGAGACATTCGACGTGATCGTCCCGGAGCATCCCGGCTTTGGCGAATCGGAAACGCCACCGTGGCTCGATACCGTCTCGGACCTGGCGAACTTCTATCTCGATTTTCTCAAGCAACTCGATCTCGACGGCGTCCATCTGGTCGGGCAGTCGCTGGGCGGCTGGATCGCTGCGGAACTCGCGGTGCGCAATACCAGCCGCCTTGCTTCGCTGACGCTCGCATCGGCCGCCGGCATCCATGTCAAGGACATCCCTCAGGTCGATACCTTTCTCAGTAGCGATGAGCAGCGCATTCGCGACCTCTTCCATGATCAAAAACTGGCCGACGCCGTGCTCGCACGTGCGCTACGGCCTGAACTCGAAGACGTTGCGCTCAGGAACCGGATGACGACGGCCAAGCTGGTCTGGCAGCCGCGCAGCCACGATCCCCATCTGCAGAAATGGCTGCATCGCATCGATGTGCCCACACTCCTGATCTGGGGCGAGCACGATCGATTGTTCCCCAAGGACTACGCCTTTGCCTATCAGCGGCTGATCCCGGGGTCGAAAGTGGTGATCATTCCGGACTGCGGACACCTGCCGGAGGTGGAGAAGGCCGACGTCTTTGCCGCCGAGCTCGAATCCTTCATCGGCGCAATGAGGATCGCAGCATGAAGATGTTCAACTTCCATCTCATGCCTTACCGGCATGCCGATCTCGATGCGATCGAAAAGAACGGTTCGGCCTGGGTCACCTTTTCCAATCGCCACTACGATCCGAAAAAAGGCGCAGAGCTCTATCACGACTATCTCGATCAGATGGAGTTTGCGGACCAGCTCGGCTTCGACGGCGTATGCCTCAACGAGCACCATCAGACCGCCTACGGCATGATGCCGATCCCGGGCGTTCTCGCCGGCGCGCTGGCGCGCAGTGTCAAGCGCGCCAAGCTGGCCGTGCTCGGCCGCGCGCTGCCGCTCCTCAACAATCCGCTCATGATCGCTGAGGAATATGCGATCCTCGACAACCTCACGCGCGGGCGGGTGATCGCGGGCTTCGTGCGCGGCATCGGGGCCGAATATCATGCCATGGGCATCAATCCCGCCTATTCGCAGGAGCGCTACGCCGAGGCGCACGACCTCATCGTGCGGGCGTGGACCGAGCCGGGGCCGTTCCCCTATGTCGGCAAGCACTACCAGTTCAAATACGTGAATCCTTGGCCGCGCCCGTACCAGACGCCGCACCCGCCGATCTGGATACCGTCCCAAGGCTCCGGTTCGACCATCCGCTGGGCGGCGCGCATGCGCTACACCTATTGCCAGACACTGAGCCCGATCGCGGCGGTGGCGCGCTTCTTTCAGATGTATCGCGACGAGGCGGAGAAGGCGGGTTACCAGGCCTCGCCCGACCAGCTCGCCTGGTCGAACACGATCTATGTCGCGGAGACCGACGAGAAGGCGGTACGGGAAGCGCGCCCGCATCTGGAAGCGCTCATGAATTACTTCCTCAAGATGCCGACCGAGATGTTGCTGCCGCCCGGCTATACCGATGCCGCTTCCATGAAGCGCGTGCGTGCGGCGAAGGTGACGGGCAAGCCGCAATCGGTCGAGGACGTGATCAAGAACGGCGTCGTGATCGTAGGGAGCCCCAACACCGTGCGCGAGAAGCTCGCCGAATATCAGGATCTCGCAGGCTTCAACACCTCGCTGACCAAGACCCAGTTCGGCACGATGCCGAATGACATGGCGCGCGCGAACATGACGGCGATTGCGGAAGAGATCCTCCCGCATTTCCGCGATCGCCTGCCGCGAGGCGCTCGGCGGGAAGCGGCGGAGTGAATGTGCCGATCAATCGACCTGGACGCCGGAAGCCTTGACCACGTCCTTCCACTTCGACCGTTCGCTCTGGATAAACTGCGCAAACTCGTCGGGTGTCATCGGCGCCGGCTCGCCGCCGACCTTCTTGAGCGCGGTCACCACCTCGGGCAGCTCGAAAATCCGCTTCACCTCGGCAGCGATCTTATCGACGATGGGCCGCGGCGTTCCGGCGGGAGCGAACAGGCCTTGCCATCCGCTCACCGAAAATCCGTTCAGCGTCTCGCCGATGGTGGGCAGATCCGGAGCCGTTGCAACGCGTTTCGCGCTGGTGACGGCGATCGCCCGCACCGCGCCCGCCTGAGCCTGCGGCCACAGCGTCGTCATGCTGTCGATGGCAAGGTCGATATGCCCGCCGATCATGCTGTTTAATTCGTCTGCCGTGCTGCGGAAGGGCACATGG
>DASSJW010000354.1:0-3109 GCA_035690995.1 Xanthobacteraceae bacterium | reverse complement strand
GCACGTCGATGGGCTCGTCGTAGGTCGGGATGAACATGAGGCGCTGAAAGAGATTGAGACCGGGCCCCCGAATGGGTCCGTTGGGCACGAACAGGGTCTGGATTCCCCCGCGGCACCAGCGGGCGCGCTGAATGAAGTAGCCCCTGAGATTTTCTGCGGCCAGGCCCATCGAAAGCCGCTCGTTCAAATAGCGCGTCTTGTAGCCTTTGTTCAGCATCGCAAGGGTCGTGAGCAGGTCCTCGGTGATTGACTCGGTCGGGATCCCTCCGATCGCCTCGATCGCCTGCCTGCGCAGGATCGAGCATGACCCGCAGCAGAAGCTGACGTCCCACGCATCCCGGCTTGCCGCCATCTCGTCGAAGAACAGCCGTTGCTCGTCCGGCCAAACCCGTTCGATGCCCAAGTTCGACTGAACCGGGTCTTTATTGAAGAAGTGCTGCGGAGTTTGCACGAGGCCGATGTCGGGCTCGCGGAAGAACGGCGCTGTGCGGCGAAGAAATTGCCGGTAGGGCACGAAGTCCGCATCGAAGATCGCAACCAACTCGCCGTTCGAGACCTTCAGGCCATGATTCAAATTGCCAGCCTTGGCGTGCAGATTGTCCGGCCGCGTGACGTGAACGGCGCCCTTCACCTCGCAGTATTTCTTGAGCCAATCCCGCCGTTTATCGTCGAGCACATAGACCTTGAACTTGTCCTTGGGATAATCGAGTGCGAGTGCCCCGACGATGGTGCGTTCCAGCACGTCGATGGGCTCGTCGTAGGTCGGGATGAACACGTCAACGGTGGGCCACTCGTCCTGGGGCCGCGCCGCGAATGCCGCCTGCAGCCGGTCGGCTTCGGCACTGCGGTCCGCGTACCGGCTCATCGTGAGCAGGAAGATGACGATCTCCGTAAAGGCGAGCAGCTCGATGACGAACAGGAACCAGACCCAATAAAACGTCAGGCCGTCATGCGGGTAAGGCAGGACGGTGGCGTCAAAGCGCCACCACAGGTACCGCAGAGCGACCGCCAGCACGAAAGCGCACGCAATCGCCCGCGTCCAGGTTCGCCGGCGCGGCCAGTTCAGGACAAAAATCAGAAAGACTGCCGCGACCAGCAACGCTGGGCCCAGCGCCTCTAGGTAATGCTGAACCATAGCGCCTTAAACCAGCGTACGATCGGGAGCGAGCGGGTCCTGAACCGGACCTGCACGGAGCGCCCGACTTGGCAGAAGTTTGCGTAGTCGGTGTTGAGCGGCGATTCGGGAAGAGCGACACGGATGCGAGCATCCTTGCCGCGGCTCTGCGGGAGTTTCGCGGCAAGGACCACATCCTCGACCACGGCGGCGCTGCCGCGCACCGACAGGACGTGACCGTCAAGGGCGTCGGCGCGGCCGAGCAGGCGGACTTGCGCATCGCGTCCGGGGTAGATCTCGTCGTAGTCGACTTCCGAGACGAGGATGTCCACGAACAGGTCGCGACAGTCCAGCACCTGCAAGAGCTCGTTGCCTGCGATCACGTGCGAGCCCTCGACGACGTTGTTGCGCCAGATCACTCCCTCGAACGGCATCCGCACGACCGCGTAGCCGAGAGCGCGGTTGCGGGCGTGTTCGTCGTCATGCTGCGTCTCGAGCTGGGCGATCCGGGCCTTGAGGTCGCGCTCGCGGAACTGCAATTCGGCAAGCTGGATGGTGACCTCGTCGATGCGCTGTTGGGAATACGGCACGTCATTGCGGCCTTCGCCGATGAAGATGCCCCGCTTCAAGGATTCGAGCTGCTGGCTCAATCGCTCCAGCTCTGCTCTGGCGATCGTGCCCTCGTTCTGCGCTGTGATCGAGGCGGCCCGGGCCTGCTCAACGGCAACCTCCGCCACGATCCCGCTCGTCCCGAGCCGCTGCTTTCTGCTGAGGTCGGCCTCGGCCGCTTGTTGCTGCGCCGCCGCCGAGTCGATGCGTTGGCGTCGGATCGCGATCTCGTGGGTCAAATTTTGAATACTGGCCTGCTGGTATTCCTGCCGACGAGCCTGGAGCTCCTGGCGCAAAGCCGCAAGCTGAGCGCGTTGATCGTCGACTGCTGCGAGTCGCTCCTTTGCGGATTCAGCCTCAGCCTCCATCTGGATTTCGGCGGTGCGGACGATTCGATCGTTGCGGATGCCGAGAAGCTCGGCCCCTGCCTGGAGCGCGATACCAATCTTGGGCGCAGTGGACGTCACCGTGCCGTCGATCGGCGCCGAAACGATCGAGATGCGCGCGTTCACCGTTCCGTCGAGACTCGTATAGCCGGTCAATGTCGGCAGGATCGCCATCACGGCGCCGACAAGCAGCATGATACCTACCGTAATTCGGACGAAGCGTCTGTTCCAAATCGCCATCTTTTAATTTTCAGATAATGTAGCGGCCAGTCTGTTGATCTGGATCAACCTTCGGGTGTCGCCAACCGCTATCAGGCACAACCAATGCGCAGACAAATCCCAATAGCCGGTTGTTTCGCGATGGTGCTTGTTGCCGCCGGGGGCGGACTGCTTTGGGCTGCCGAACCGGGCTCGACAAAAACCGACTATCCGAACCGCGCCATCACGATCATCGTGCCGTATGCACCGGGCGGTCCGAGCGACACGCTCTCGCGCATCGTGGCCAGCCACATGTCCCGCACGCTGGGCCAGAAAATCCTGGTGGAAAACATCGTCGGAGCAGGCGGCACGACCGCTTCGCTGCGCGCCAGGCGCTCTGCGGCGGACGGGTACACGATAATGACCGGCAACACGGGCACCCATGGGGCCGCCGTGGCGCTGTATCCGAAGCTCGGATACGACCCCCGCACCGATTTCGAGCCGATCGGGCTCGTGGCGAGCGCCCCTATCGTCATTCTGGGCAGAAAGGAGTTCCCCCCCAAGGACCTGAAGGAGTTCGTCTCGTATGTGAAGGCGAACGCTTACAAGCTTGACGAGGGACATGGCGGGGTCGGTTCTATCCCCTATACCGCATGTCTTCTGCTCAATCACATGCTCGGCGTAAGGCCCCGCCTTGTCCCCCACGATGGCGCGGCGCCGGCGATGGAGGCGCTCATCCGCGGCCGGGTCGACTACATGTGCGATCAGACCATAAATGCGGTGCCTCAAGTGCGTGCCGGCA
>DASSJW010000353.1:0-2771 GCA_035690995.1 Xanthobacteraceae bacterium | reverse complement strand
AAGCAAACTGCTGTCGCGCTTGAAGTCCGGATCAATGCTGCTGGCAGATTGCGGCTATGATGCCGACTGGATCAGAGTCCTTGCTGCGAGGAAGGGAGCGCTGGCCAATATCCCGCCGCGATGCAATCGCAGCGAGCCGATTTGCTTCAGCCCATATCTGTATCGAGCCCGCAATTTGGTCGAGAGGTTCTTCAACAAGATCAAGCACTGTCGCCGGGTCGCAACGCGCTACGACAAGCTGGCGGCGAACTACCTCGCTTTCGTTCAGCTTGCGTCGATCAGGCTATGGCTGCGCGTTAATAAGTCCACGTCCTAGCTAGTTCGAGCGGCAGATGCAGAATTCGACGGTCTCTTCCAGCGCCTGTTTCATCGGAGAGGCCGGAAACAGCGCCAGCGCGTCGGTAGCGATTGCACCATAGTGCCGCGCGCGCTGGATCGTGTCCTCGAGCGCGCGGTGCTTCATCATCAGGCCGATGGCGTGATCGAGATCGTTATCGGTGGCATCGCCCTCCTCGAGGGTGCGGCGCCAGAACGCCCGTTCGCTCTCTGATCCGCGCCGGAACGACAGCACGACCGGAAGCGTGATTTTGCCTTCGCGAAAATCGTCGCCGACATTCTTGCCGAGCTTGGCCGCCTTGCCGCCGTAATCGAGCGCGTCGTCCACGAGCTGGAATGCGATGCCGAGATTCATGCCGAACGAGCGACAGGCCGATTGCTCGTCCTTGGGCCGCGAAGCCAACGCCGGGCCAACCTCGCAGGCCGCGGCGAAGAGTTCGGCGGTCTTGGCGCGGATGACGGCGAGGTAGTCGTCCTCGGTGGTGGCGGTGTTCTTGGCTGCGCCGAGCTGCATGACTTCCCCTTCGGCGATGACGGCGGCGGCCGCGGAGAGGATTTCGAGCGCCCGCAGCGAGGCGACTTCCACCATCATCCTGAAGGCTTGGCCGAGCAGAAAATCGCCGACCAGCACGCTCGCCTCGTTGCCCCAGAGCATGCGGGCGGCGAGTTTTCCGCGCCGCATCTCGCTTTCATCCACGACGTCGTCGTGCAGCAACGTGGCCGTGTGCATGAATTCGACCGCGGCCGCGAGCTTGACGTGGCCGGCGCCCTCGTAGCCCGCCAGGCGCGCCATCGCCAGAGTGAGGATGGGACGCAACCGCTTGCCGCCGGAGGAGATCAGGTGATTGGCGACCTCGGGAATCATCGTCACCTGCGACCCCGTGCGCGACAAAATGGTCGTATTGACGCGGCCCATGTCGGCGGCGACGAGGTCGATCAGACGGTCGATGGTGGTGGGCGAATGGCCTTCAAATGGGACGATAACGGCCAAGAGGAGGGCTCCGAGCAGAAGGACGCGCGAGCATAGAAACGCTATGGTGCCGCGGCAAGTGCACCAAAACGCACATATGCGCGAGCGCCCGGTTTCGAAAGAGGCGAATTGATGTCAGGGAGCGAGACGATCACGGCCCGCGCCGAGGAACGGGGTTGCCGCATCGACGATCGCCTGGCCGTGCTGATTCCATGCTTCAATGAAGAGACGGCCATCGCCCGGGTCGTCACCGATTTTAGGGCCGAGCTCCCCGAGGCTACGATCTACGTCTACGACAACAACTCGACCGACCGCACGCTCGAGGTCGCCCGTGCCGCCGGTGCGCTGGTGCGGCGGGAGACGCACCAAGGCAAGGGCAACGTGGTGCGGCGGATGTTCGCCGACGTCGAGGCGGACATCTACGTTTTGGTCGACGGCGACGCCACCTACGATGCCGCCAGCGCGCGCGCTTTGATCGCGCGTTTGATCGAAGACCGTCTCGATATGGTGGTGGCGGCGCGAGTCGAGGAGGAGGCGCAGGCTTATCGGCCCGGCCACCGCACCGGCAACCGGCTGTTCACCGGCTTCTTCGCTTCCGTGTTCAGCGCGAGCTTCACCGACATCCTGTCCGGCTATCGCGTGTTCTCGCGCCGGTTCGTGAAGTCGTTTCCGGTGCTGTCGCGGGGGTTCGAGATCGAGACCGAGCTTTCCGTTCACGCGCTTGAGCTCGGTCTCGCGGTGGGCGAAGTCCCAACGCCTTATTACGCCCGGCCGGAAGGCTCGACGTCGAAGCTCAGCACCTGGTGGGATGGTCTGCGGATCCTCTCGACCATCGTCGGGCTCTACCGTTCCGAGCGGCCGCTGACGTTCTTCTCGGCGATCGGCATTGCCCTGGCGGCGGTGTCGGTAATCCTTGCAATTCCGATCTTCGTGACCTTTGTCGAGCAGGGCATTGTTCCCCGTATTCCGACCGCAATCCTTGCCACCGGACTGATGCTGCTCGCCTTCCTTTCGATCGTCGCCGGTCTCGTGCTCGATACCGTGACCCGGGGTCGGCGCGAAATGAAGTTGATCGCCTTTCTGCAGCACCGGGCGCCCCGCGAGCAGCGGGACCGCGGAGACGTTTGAAGGAGCCGGCCGTTGAACGAACCTCGCGACAGGTCCGAGGAAGACATCGCGTGGCGTGAGCTGATCCGCGCCAATGACGCCGTGCTGGTCTCGGCCGTCCAGGCGTTGCTCGATGCCGCCCGGATTCCCCATCTCGTGCTTGATCAAAACATGAGCGTGCTCGAGGGGTCGCTCGGCATCCTGCCGCGCCGGATATTGGTCAACGAGTGCTGCATCGACGATGCGCGCCAGTTGCTCGAAGACGCCGGATTGGGGCACGAGCTTCGTCCTGATGGGCGCTGAATTCACCGAAGATGCCGTTCTCGGCGGCAAGCTGCTGCTCAAGCAACCCAGGCGT
>DASSJW010000352.1:0-11978 GCA_035690995.1 Xanthobacteraceae bacterium | reverse complement strand
CCCGACCTCGTTGCCCGCCTCACGCAAGCCCGCCGGGAAGCCGGCCTGCCGCTTGCCTGCGCACGGTCCGGAGAATGGCGACATCCCGTGCTCGGGCTATGGCCCGTGTCGCTGCGGGACGATCTGCGCGCAGCGGTGCTCCAAGAGGACCTGCGCAAGATCGAGGCCTGGACCGCCCGCTATGGTGTCGCCATCGCTGACTGGCCGACGATACCCTTCGACCCCTTTTTCAACATCAACACTCCGGAGGACGCCGCCGAGGCCGAGCGCATCGCAGCGCAGCAATGCGACCTTTGAACGCTTGATCTCCGGCGCCGTCACTACATAATGGTTGCAAGATGACACTGACGATTTGAGGGAACATATTCATGCGCGCATTCATCGTCGCTTGTATCGCAGCCGTCGTGATCGCAGTCTGCGCAGTCGTTGTCCTCAACAGCTTCCAGGAACCGGTGAACGTGGCTTTCACCACGTCGGCCGTGCGGATCTGACGCTACCCCGACAACGCCGCGTAGGAGAGAAACCCGACGGTCGAGCCCGGCTCGACCGTCGTCGTACGTTCGGACAGCTCCACGAGCCCGTCGGTTTCCGTGAGCGAGGTGATAATGCCGGCGCCCTCCTGCGCGTGCTTCACCGCTTCCACTGCGCCATCGGGGCTATGAGTGAGCTTGACCCGCACATATTCCCGGCGGCCCGCCTTCTTGCGATATCCGAATGCTGCCCGGACCGGCAGAGGCACGAGCGGCACGGCCTCGGCGCCGGCCAAACGTAGCAGCAGCGGCCGCACTACGCGTGCGAAGGTAACGTAGACCGCGGCCGGGTTGCCGGGCAGGCCGACGAAAGCCGCTCTCGCGTCCGCGTTTGGCCCCGGGATGACTCCCATCGCCACCGGCCGGCCAGGCTTGATCGCGACGCGCCAGAATACCAAGCGCCCGATGGTCTCGACCGCCTGCCGCACATGATCGGCTTCACCGGTCGACACGCCGCCGGACGTGACGACAAGATCGTGGCTTTGCGCGGCGCGAGCAAGCGAGCGAGCAAGTCGATCGGGATCGTCCGGCAGGATGCCGAGATCGGTAGGTGCCGCGCCTAGGCCTCCGATAAGCCCCGCCAGCAGATAGCGATTGGCATCGAACAAGGCCGGACCAGGCCGCGCCGCACCCGGCTCGACAATCTCGTCCCCGGTCGAGAACACGGCGACACGGACACGGCGAAATACCTTGAGCTCGGTCAACCCGACCGCTGCGGCCAGGGCCACGTGCTGCGCCGCCAGCCGCCGGCCCACGGGCAATACGATTGATCCGGCACGCACATCCTCGCCCGCGAGCCGGCGATTGGCCCCGCTCTTGAGCCCCGGCGGCACGAGCACGCTTTCGCCGTCAACGCGCACATCCTCCTGCATGAAAACGGTGTCGGCACCCCCTGGCATCGGTGCGCCGGTGAAGATGCGAACCGCCGCTTGCGCGGCGAGGGCGTGCGCGGCGGCACGGCCGGCGGTGACACGCTCCACCACCGCCAACCGCGTTTCCGACTTGGCATCGAGATCCGCATGGCGCACCGCGTAGCCGTCGACCGCCGAATTGTCGAACGGAGGAAGATCGATAGGCGCAATGATGTCACGCGCAATCACACGACCGCTTGCCGCGTTCAGCCCAACGGTCTCGGTCTCCGCGACCGGCGTGACCCGTTCGCGAATGATGCGCTCGACCTCCTCCACCGGAAGGAGCGGACCCGAAAACGCAAAGCAGTCGTCGGTGAGCTGCGCCATCACCCGGGCCCGGTATGCGCCAGGATGGCGTCGATCGGCACGGCATGCCGGATCAGGATGTCGGCGATGGCTTCGGTATCGTCGAGATCGACGACCGGAACGCGCGCTGCAGGCAGCGGCTCATCGGAGGCAATGGCGACGATGGCGGGGTCATCATGCTGGAGCAACGGCTTGCCGACGCAGGCGCGGTAGACTTCGAGCTTGGGATGCGACGCGCGCTTGTAGCCCTCGACCAGCACGAGATCGACCGGGCTCAGCTTCTCAAGCAGCACCGCCAGCGGAGGCTCCGCATCACCGCGCAGTTCATGCACCAAGGCCCAACGGGTCGCTGAGCCGACCAGAACCTCGGTTGCGCCGGCCATTCGATGGGTATGGGAATCCTTGCCCGGCTGATCGACGTCGAAGGCATGATGGGCATGCTTGAGCGTCGATACCTTGAGCCCGCGCGCCACGAGACGGGGGATGACATGGGCGAGGAGCGTGGTCTTGCCAGAGCCACTCCAGCCGGCGAGGCCGATGATGCGCATGGCGGCACTATAGCAGGCCGGGCGCGCCGAGGGCGTGACGCCAGGTAGCGCGGGAGCCGCCGGGCAGTCATCCCGGCACGCCGAAAAAAAAGCGCCCGGAGTAGCCGCCGGGCGCGTTCGATAGAGCCTGTGCCGACGGCTACTCCGCCGCTTGCATGCGTCCAGCGGGCGGCGGGGCGCTCACATGGCCTTTAGCCAGTTCCTCTTGCGCCCACAGGCTGTGGTGCTCCTTGGCCCAGTTCACGTCGACCTTGCCATCCCACATGCCCTCGAACGCGCCTTCCATCCCGATCGTGCCGATATAGATGTGGCCGAGCATGGCGGCGACGAACAGCACCGCCACGACCCCATGGACGATCTGGGCCAATTGCATCCCGGCGATGTTGGTCACGTAGAACGGGAACATCAGGAGATAGCCGCTGGCCGCAACGGCGCCCCCGCCGAGCACCACGATCCAATAGATCATCTTCTGACCGGCATTGAAGCGGCCGGCCGGCGGATGGCGGTCGCCGACAATCCCCCCGCCTTCCTTCAGCCATTCGACGTCGACCCGATTGGGAATGTTCCAGGCGATCCACATCATGAAGATCAGGAACACACCCAGCGTGAAGGGAAAGCTGAGATAATTGTGAGCGTATTTTGCCCACTGCGACCAAGCCGTGAACGCCTCAGGCCCGATCAGGGGCAGCAGCAACGGCCGGCCGAACGTGATGTTGAGGCCGGAAAGCGCGAGAATGATGAAGCAGCTCGCGGTCATCCAGTGCACGAGGCGCTCGAAGGCGGAAAAACGCACCAGCACGCGGCCAGACCGACCAGCCTCGAGACGGACCATGCCACGGGTCAAATAGAAGACGACGAGCAGCACAAGCATGCCGAGGATCGAAATGGCGCCGATCCAGCGCAGCGTCACCTGGTGGAAGTGGCGCCAATCGCGGCCGGCCGGCTGCTCGAGGGTACAGGCCTTCTGGTCGGGGATCGTGCAGCGGCCGGAAATCCGATCGAGCTCGTTAAGAAGCTGGCTTTCATTGACCGCGCTCGCGGTGGGATTGACTGAGTTGTCAGGGTTGCGCTGCTGGGCTTTCACGGGCGCCGCGCAGGCGACAATGAATGCGAGTGTCAGCGCGCCGATGATGAAACGGATGCGCGTCAAATGCGTCGCCATGCAGGTTCCTCCGTGTTGGTCGACATCTGCGTGTCGGCTCTCACTTACGACGCGATGGTCTCACGATAGGCCGTCTTCCAGCCCCAGGCACCGGAGCCATAGCCGCGCTTGACGACGCGCTCCTTGTAGATCTGCGCGATGATCTCGCCATCGCCGGCCAGCAGCGATTTGGTCGAGCACATCTCCGCGCAGAGCGGCAACTTGCCTTCGGCCAGACGGTTGGCGCCGTATTTCTCGTACTCCGCAAGCGAGCCATCCGCTTCCGGCCCGCCCGCGCAATACGTGCACTTGTCCATCTTCCCGCGCGACCCGAAGTTGCCGACCTTGGGATATTGCGGCGCGCCGAACGGGCAGGCGTAGAAGCAATAGCCGCAGCCGATGCAGAGGTCCTTCGAGTGCAGCACCACGCCGTCGGCGGTGGTGTAGAAGCAGTTCACCGGACAGACCGCCTGACACGGCGCGTCAGTGCAGTGCATGCAGGCCATGGATACCGAGCGCTCGCCCGGCTTGCCGTCATTGATCGTGACGACGCGCCGGCGGTTGATGCCCCACGGCACCTCGTTCTCGTTCTTGCAGGCGGTGACGCACGCGTTGCACTCGATGCAACGGTCGGCGTCGCAGAGGAATTTCATCCGAGCCATTGTCGAGCCTCCTTACGCTGCTCTGATCTGACACAGCGTGGCTTTGGGTTCTTGCATGCCGGTCACTGGATCGTAGCCATAGGTCGTGAGCGTGTTCACGCTCTCGCCGAGCACGACCGGATCGGTTCCCTGGGGATACTTGAACCGTTGATCGACCCCCTCGAACCAGCCGGCGAAGTGGAACGGACACCAGCTCACACCTTTGCCGACGCGCTCCGTAACCAACGCCTTCATGCGGGCTTTCGAGTTGTTCGCGGCGCCCGTCACCCAGACCCAGCTCCCGTCCTTGATGCCGCGCGCCGCGGCGTCGGCGGGATTGATCTCGATGAACATGTCCTGCTGCAGCTCGGCGAGCCACTTGTTGGAGCGGGTCTCCTCGCCGCCGCCTTCGTATTCGACCAGCCGGCCCGAGCTGAGGATGAGCGGGAACTCGCTGGCAAGGCCCTTGTCCACCGCCGCCTTCTGGACCGAGAAGCCGACATTGGGCACACGGAACTGGGTGGCGTCAGGGAGCGTGGGGTATTTGGCAACAAGGTCGGGCCGCGGCGAATAGATTGGCTCGCGGTGCACCGGGATCGGATCGGGCAGGTTCCAGGCGTTGGCGCGCGCCTTGCCATTGCCGTACGGGATGCAACCGTGCTGGATCGCAACACGCTGGATGCCGCCGGAGAGGTCGGTCGCCCACGAAACGCCGTCGGCGTTGTTGCCGCCGACCCGCTCGATCACCGCCTTCTCGGCCGCGGTGAGATCGCCGTCCCAGCCGAGCTTTTTAAGGACGCCGTAGGTGAACTCGGGATAGCCGTCCTTGATCTCGGAGTCCTTGGAGTAATAGCCGTTGCCAAGCAGGCTGACTTTGCGGGTCGTGCCGTCAGGCAGCTTTTCCTCACGCTCGATGCCGAAGCGCGCGCGGAACGTGCCGCCACCTTCCTTGATCGAGAGCGTGGTGTTGTAGAGCAGCGGCGTTCCCGGATGCTTGAATTCGGGCGTACCCCAACACGGCCACGGTAGCCCGTAATAGTCGCCTTGCGCCGGGCCGCTCATGGCCTTCTGCGTGCGCATGTCGAAGTCTTTTTGATTGGCCATGTGAAGCTTCAACCGCTCGGGCGACTGTCCGCAATAACCTGTGGACCAGCCCCCGCGGTTGATCTCGCGGAGCAAATCCTCGGGAGAGGGAAGATTGTTCTCGACCTTGATGTTCTTGAACATCTTGTCGGCGAATCCGAGTTTCTTCGCCAGGAGGTACATGACCTCGTTGTCGTCCTTGGACTCAAAGATCGGCTTGACGATCTGTTCGCCCCATTGGATCGCGCGGTTGGATGCCGTGCGCGAGCCGTTGGTCTCGTAGCTGGTTGCAATCGGCAACAGGTACGTGCCGTTCTTGCGTTCCGAGAGCACCGCCCAGGTGGTCGGATGCGGGTCGGCGACGACGAGCAGGTCCAGCTTCTCGATGCCCTTGGCCGCCTCCGGCATGCGGGTCACGGTGTTACCGCCGTGCCCCATGACCACCATCGCCTTCAGGTTATCGGCCTGGGCCACCTGCTCCTTCGGCAGCAGGGTGGCGTCGAACCATCGCGTCGAAGGAATGCCGGAAGCCTCCATCATCTTCTTGTCGGCGAAGCGGGAGAGCATCCAGTCGTAGTCCACCTCCCATACGCGGCACCAGTGCTTCCACGCGCCTTCGGCCAAGCCGTAGTACAAGGGCAGCGTCACGACATCGAGGCCAAGGTCGGTGGCGCCCTGGACGTTGGTGTGACCGCGGAAAATATTGGCGCCGGCACCGGGCTTGCCGACGTTGCCGGTGGCGAGCAGCAAGATACAGCTCGCGCGGACGTTGGCAGTGCCCATCGTGTGCTGCGTCTGGCCCATGGCCCAGATCAAGCACGAGGGCTTGTCCTT
The DNA here is from genome assembly GCA_035690995.1 of Xanthobacteraceae bacterium. Lineage (GTDB taxonomy): Bacteria > Pseudomonadota > Alphaproteobacteria > Rhizobiales > Xanthobacteraceae > VAZQ01. Next base: position 5,984 of record DASSJW010000352.1, on the reverse strand, counting down.
GGCGAACATCTCCGCCACGCGCTTGAGCTGCGCGCCGGGCACCCCGCTGACCCGCTCGACCTCCTCAGGGGTCCACTTCTCGACTTCCTTGCGCACGTCATCCATTCCATAGACGCGCTGCTCAATGAATTCCTTGTCTTCCCAACCGTTCTTGAAAATGTGCCAGAGCATACCCCAAAGCACCGGAATGTCGGTGCCGGGACGCAATCGCACATATTCGGTCGCATGCGCCGCGGTCCGGGTAAGACGCGGGTCGGCTACGATGAAGTTCGCCCGGTTCAACTCCTTGCCCTCGAGCAGGTGCTGCAACGAGACCGGATGCGCCTCGGCCGGATTGCCGCCGAGGAACAACAGTGTCTTGGAATTGCGGATATCCGTGTAGCTGTTGGTCATCGCGCCGTAGCCCCAGGTATTGGCGACGCCGGCGACGGTGGTCGAATGGCAGATACGAGCCTGATGGTCGGTATTGTTGGTTCCCCAGAAGGCGGCGAACTTGCGATTGAGATAGGCGCCTTCATTGGTGAACTTCGCCGAGCCCAGCCAGTAGACCGATTCCGGCCCCGACTTTTGGCGAATTTCCATCAGCTTGTCGCCGATCTCGTCGATGGCCTGGTCCCAGCTCAGCCGAGTCCACTGGCCGTTGACCAGCTTCATCGGATATTTCAGGCGTCGATCGCCGTGCACGATCTCGCGCGTCGCTGCGCCTTTGGCGCAATGCGAACCGCGGTTGATGGGGGAATCCCACCCCGGCTCCTGGCCGATCCAGACCCCGTTCGCGACTTCCGCAATCACCGTGCAGCCGACCGAACAATGCGTGCAGATGTTTTTGCGGATGGTGACCTGCGCGCCGGCAGGCGGCGGCGGACCCGCCTCAGCCTTGCGCACGCTCGTGAGCGGCAGCGCGCCGAGCGTGGCAAGACCGCCGGCGACGAGGCCGGAACGGCGGAGGAAAGCGCGGCGATCTAGACCGCCATCCGAGTGGCTCTGCAGTGCGCCAGCGAGCGTGCCGCGACGAGCCTGACGTTCCGTTCTCTTGATCAGCACGGGAGTCTCCCTCAGCTCGGATACCGATTGACGCGATAGAAGGTTTGAACTTCCGGTGAGTTCGCCCGGTACCGCGATTTGCGCTTCTCATCATTGCTCTCGGTGTCGGCGCGAGCTTCACGAGCGAGTGGGGCGGTGGCCGCCGCTGCGACGGTCGCCCCGGCGCCGATCGTGCGAAGGAACTCACGACGGCCGAGCGTGCTCTTGGGTTGTTTTGTCATCGCCGTAACCTCCTCTGTCCCTCTCTCGGTGCGTTGCCCAGCGGGCAAGTCCGACTTGAACTCTTATTGCTATGTCTGCGCTCTGCCCGCGCTCACGCCGACAGCGCGAAAGCATCGGTCTCGATGCTCACAAACAACCGACCCAGCGCTCCGACGTGACGATAGAAGTCAGCGGACTCAGCTTTCTCCAGGTCGGCGAAGAAACGCCCGATCCAGGGCGCGAGATGCGCTTCGAACAATTCACGATCGGCGCCTGCGGGTGCCGGGAACTGCCGGCTCGTAAGACCTGCCATGATCTCGCACAGGATGGCGGCGTGATCTTCCGGCTCGGCCTGACCGGTTGCGCGTTCGATTCCGAGCTTGGCCAGATCCGCGCGCAGGCGAGCGAGCGGGCGCTCGTGCAGGAATCCGGTCAGGTAATAGGATCCGTACGGCAGCAGTTCTCCGCGTCCGAGGCCAATGAAGAGATCGAAATATTCGCGCTCGAGACGCTCGCTGGTGGCGCGGCTTGCGGCCTCCGCCAACGCGGCATGCGCCACTCCGAGCGGACTTGCATCGCCACGCAATGCGCTGAGACGCTCGATCAGTGCACGATCGGGCGCGCGCGCAAGCAGCACCGCGAGCAGCGCATATTCCCGGGCCCGCGCGGCGTCGAGATCGTCGATATCGCCCCCCAAGCCCGGATCACTCCCACCCAAATCATTTCCGTAGAGGTCAGGGCGCAAGATCGTCCGGCTCACGCCCGTCGCGGCTTCAATCGAAAGCACCCGCTCGGCGGGAATACGAGACCAGTTCGACACCGACGGCTGTGAGATGCCGATTTTTCGGGCAAGCGCGCCGACCCCGCCGGCAACGCGGATCGCTTCGTCCAGGCCGTCATCCCTCATGGTCGCGTTTTCTTTTTATTACAGTTCGATTTTAGAAAAATACCGCTCCCCATCCACGGCGGTCAATAGCCGAAGGCTATGAGTCCTATTATCACTTAGGCAAAGCCCTTCCGTGCGGACGTTTACCGACGGCTAGACCGTTATCGGGAAGCTCTGGATTATTTTGCGTCGCAATATATTCTTGTTCGCCGGACGCAAGCACGTCGAAATTGTGTAATTGACTATCGTCCTTGGTACGCTCTCTTTGCGATGTCCCACCTTTGCTTTGAGTTGCGCTGGTGGGCGTCTCGGGAGTTGTGGCAGCCGATTCAATTGCGGTTTCAATCGCCGACGGTGCGCATTGCGCCACCGTGGGCGTGGGAGGGGGCCTATCAGGTGCATCCTCGGTAAGGCTGCTTCCGACCATCTGCACGACCTGGCGGCGAAGTTCGTCGGTGATCTCCAGCGGCCCGAAGCCGGCGATTGCACCCGGCATATTGAAGTCCCAGTCGTAGTCGGCGAGACCGATGAAATCGCGGATCTTGGGATCGGCGGCCCAAACGCGACGAAGCGCCGCACGGGTCAATTCGGGCGGCACGCCGGGAGCGAGGAACCCGCGGATATCGCTCTCCGCGGTGATGGCTTCGATCGGCGGAAGCTTGGTCCAGTCGAACCCGGAGGCGGGCGGTTCGCTTGCTCCACTTGGCGCTGCCGGAGCATCGATCGCCTTGCGCTCGTCATCGCCAGCATGCGTGCGCTCTTCGGCCGTGCCGGACACAGCGGGCGGCGTTGTCGCCTCGGCCTCCTCCGCGGCCTCGCGCTTGCGCCGCGACCAACGGGCGATGAAGTTCTCCGGTTCACTCATTTCGGTCTTGCCGCATCGGCCCGCGCCGCGCCAGCGCCTCCGGATCGGCGCGGTCACGCGCGCGCTTCTGAAATGCCCGCTCGACATGATGCTCGGCCACGAAGGCATCGATCGTCGCACGCACCGTCTCCGGCATCGGCACCGCATCGACGAGATCGTTGCCCGCTTCGGTCCAGGCTTCGCCCTCTGCCGGATCGGCGGTGACCGAGAAGACTTCGTACGGCGGCTCGACGCCCGTCGGCCGCAGCGCCACCCAGAGCCTGGGCGCTCCGCAGCCCAGATTGTCGCGGTAGTTGGCGGTCTCGGTGCGATAGAGCTCGATCTCGGCAGCGCCCGCATAGAAGGTTGCGCCATCGGAATCTTCGGAAAGCACGGTCCATGGCGAGGCATCCGGCAGCCCCGCCAAGACAGTGACCGACTTCCAGGTGAAATCGATCCAGGGGCTCGCCGCCTTGCGGCGCTCCACAACGATCCCGACCGCAAGCTTGGCCAGCGCGGGCGCTCCGCTCACGACACCACCTCGACATGTGCGATTGGCAGGCCGGTCACCAGATTTTGCGGCTTCATGCGCAGCATCCGATCAGGCGTCATCGCCAATATCAGATAGATGGGTTCGCCGCGCGCCTTGTCCAGCACGATTTCCGCGTCGCGGAGCGTGAGCCGGTAAAGACCAATGATACGCTCACGCGCGGCTTGCTCGAGTTCCTCATCGTTCCACAGCGCATCCCCGATGCTGGTGGCTTCGGCATCGAGGCCGACATACCAGACGAGATTGACGTCGGTCGCCTCGGTGAGCGCCTCCAGCTCTACGTCGATCGAGAGGAGATGCGTGATCCATCGCTGGATCACGTTGCCGAGCGCGTCAAGCCCGCGCCGGCCGGCCGTCAGATCGAGCGCCATGTCGAACAGATCGCTGCGTTCCCAATAGGTTTCGGCATTGGCCTCATTGAGCACGTCGATCTCGCCGGCAGCAGGCAAGCCCAGCATCGCCACCAGCGGCGAGACCGTCTGGGGTTGCACGCCCGCGATCGTCTCCTCGTCAGCCGCGATCAACGAGCCGTCGTGCACGGTCAGGCGTTGCGGCCGGAAGAAGAGCTCGGCCGCACGCAGCATGAAAACGTCTTCGCAGCGATCGAGCACGTTGCGGAGGATCACATGCACGAGCTGATTGATGAATAGGGACGGCGTTGCACCAACGCCGCGGCGCACGAGCTCGAGATAGGCGGCTTCCACGGTACGATGATTGATGAGATGGTCGCGAAACGCGATCATCACTCTCCAATTCTCGCGCGCATCAGCATCCGCGATCAGGCCGATCTCGGAAGCAGCAACCGGCCGGCATGGATTGGTGAGCAACGCCGCATGCAAGGTGCGCTCGACAATGCACGCGTCTGGCGGCGGGGCCAGTTCCGGCCGCGCCAGATATGCCTTGAGAAACTCGTCGGTCACCAGCAGGCCGCCGCCGTCATCGCGGTCGAGCAGATGATGCCCACAGGAGAGCCAGAAATCCGGCATGCAGTCACGCCTCGACGAAAGATCGCCCGCCTTCTATACCACAGCATCGCAATCGTGATGAGGTTGGCCATGTCAACGACTCGGACGGCTCGAACGTTTTGGCCAGCCATGCGCGTCTTCGGCACGGCGATCCTCGCAATCACGCTTGCGTTCGGATCGCGCTCCTCGTCATGGGCGCAGTCCTACCCCGTCAAGCCCATTCACATCGTCGTGCCGTTTGCGGCCGGCGGCATCACCGATGTGATCGGCCGCGCGTTGGCACAGCGGCTCACGGAGGCCTGGGGTCAACAGGTCGTGATCGAGAACAAGCCGGGCGGCGGCACCGGCCAGGTCGGCACCGAGTACGTCGCCAGATCTGCGCCCGATGGCTACACGCTGCTGGTGACCGCCGACGCCACCTTCGTCACCGCGCCTCACACCTACAGCAAGCTGCCGTACGACCCGATCAAAGATTTTGTGCCCATCACCGGTCTTGGCATCAGCCCGCAGGCCTTGGTCGTACACCCATCGCTGCCGGTGCGCACGCTCGGCGAGCTCGTTGATTACGCCAAGAAGAAGCCTGGCGAGCTCAATTACGGGACCTTCGGTATCGGATCGAGTGGCCACCTCAACATCATCCTGCTGGAGGGCATGACCGGCACCAAGTTCACGCCAGTGCACTATCGCGGCGCCGCGCCCGCCATCACCGACCTTATCGGCGGGCACATCCAGATGATGATTGTGAGCATCGGCCTGGTGGCTCAACCGTGGCAATCGGGCGCACTCAACGTGCTGGGCTTCGGCAGCACGGCGCGGATCGGGCAATATCCGGCGGTGCCGACGCTGGCCGAGAGCGGCCTGCCGGGCTACGAAGCCGGATCGTGGTACGGACTGGCCGCACCCAAGGGCACGCCACCCGCGATCGTGGCCAAGCTCAACGCGCAAACGCAACGCATCTTCGATGACCCCGCCTTTCGCGACAAGTTTCTGGCGCCGAACTTCATCTTTCCCATCGTGAGCCCGCCGGAAGAGTTCGCCGAACGCATCCGGCGCGAGTCGGAGAAATGGGGCAAGGTCATCCGCGACGCCAATGTGAAGGTGGAGTGAAGACGCTCAACCGTCCTTGCGCTCATCATTCGCGAGGCTGACGAGGTTCATGCGGTCCTCCGGCTCCTCCTCGCCTTCCACCTCGAGGAACGAAAACGCCCGCATCGGTTTGCGCAAGCCGCGCGGACGCAAGGTGCGGAATGCCTCACGGATCGCACCTTCCTCAAAGGTGCGGCGCACCGCGATCAGCATATTATGGGGATGATCGCAGAGCGAAGCCGCGAACGCGACCTCCTCTTCCGCGGCGGCACGCGCCACCGCGAGATCCGGCGCGCCGAGGCGCTCGCGCAGTTCCCTCGCCAGCATCTCCACCAGCGCCGCGCGATCGGCGTCGCTCGCCTCCACGATCTGCGCCAGGGTCGACCAGCCCAATGACGGGACGCCGAG
>DASSJW010000351.1:0-3022 GCA_035690995.1 Xanthobacteraceae bacterium | reverse complement strand
CGGTCCTGCAAAAGATAGGTTCCCCATCAGCGGCCACGCAACGAACGACCCGAGACCAGGCACCATGGCGAGATTTGTCCGACTGATGCGCGTTTGCGGCGCGGTTTTGGCCACGACCGGCCTTGCCGCGCCGGTATCGGGGCAAGGTCTCAACATCCGCAATCTGTTCAACGCGCCGGGCGCGAACACCACCGCGGCGCCGCCGGCGGCGGCCCCCGGCGCTGCGCCGGAATGGAGCGGCGAATCCGGGGCCTCCAATCATCCCCTGATGACGGCGCAGGCGATCCGTTCCGCCGCGGCCAATTTCCGCAGCTGCCTCGAGGGGCTCTGGCCGCTGGCCGAGCGCCGCGGGGTCAGCCGCGCGGTGTTCGACGCCAATGTCGCGGGGCTGACGCCCGACCTGCGCATCATGGACCTGCTCGACAGCCAGCCCGAATTCACCAAGTCGTTCTGGGACTATCTCGACCTCCTGGTCAGCGACGAGCGCATCGCCAACGGCCGCGCGATCCTGGCGCAGCACCGCGCGGCGTTCGACGCGGTCGAGAAGGCCTACGGGGTCGACCGCTACATCATCGCCGCGATCTGGGGCGTGGAGTCCAACTACGGCACCATGATCGGCGACCGCTCGGTGATCCGCTCGACCGCGACGCTCGCCTGTATCGGCCGGCGCCAGGATTATTTCCGCGAGGAGTTTTTATCGGCGCTGGAAATCCTCGCGCGCGGCGACGTGCGCCCCGACCATCTCAAGGGCTCGTGGGCGGGCGCCTTCGGCCCGACCCAGTTCATGCCGACCTCGTTCAAGCGCTTCGCGGTCGACCACGACGGCGACGGCCGCCGCGACGTGGTCGATTCCGTGCCCGATCTGATCGCCTCGACCGCGAACAACCTCAAGAAGGACGGCTGGGTGCCGGGCCAGACCTGGGGCTACGAGGTCGTGCTGCCGAAGGACTTCAATTTCCTGCTCGCCGATCGCTCGCGCATGATGACGATGGCCGAATGGGAGCGCCTCGGCATCCGCCGCGCCGGCGGCAAGCCGTTCCCGCGCGCCGACGATCGCGCCTATCTCCTGGTGCCCAGTGGCGCGCAGGGGCCGGGCTTCCTGATGCTGCAGAATTTCCGCGTCATCATGAAGTACAATCCGGCCGAGGCCTATGCGCTCGCCATCGGCCATCTCGCCGACCGCTTCCGCGGCGGGGGACCGTTCGTGCAGCCCTGGCCGCGGCACGAGCGGGTGCTCACGCGCGCGGAGCGCTACGAACTGCAGCAGCATCTCGCCCAGCGCGGCTTCGACGTCGGCGAGCCGGACGGCCGGCTCGGGGGCAAGACCCGCAACGCGCTGCGCCAGTTTCAATCCACGGTCGGACAGGTGCCCGATGGTTTTGCCTCGGAATCGATCCTCGAAAAGCTGCGCGGCCGGTAACGCCGTGCGGGGTGGGCGGGGAGGGCACCAGGCCGGTCCCGCGGCCATCTTCAAGTTGACATTTTTGGTCGTATTACTAAGTGGTTAAGGCGATGGCCGGGTCCCGGTGACGGGGGACCGGCAACAGCGGCGAAACGGCGATCGGGAGTTGATGGTCATGGGCAAATCCCGAGCATTCGTGGCCGTGGTGGCGGGGGTCATCAGCCTCGCGTGGCTGTTGCCGGCCCAGGCGCAGTTCTGGGACTGGGGCAACCGCCCGCAGCGCCAGCAACAATATAACAACAACTGGTTCGGCGGCGGTGGCGGCTGGTTCGGCAACGAGCGGCGCTACGACCAGCGCGACCGGGAACGCGAGGCGCCGGTCGATTATTCGCGCGCGCCCGGGCCTTCGCAGAAGAAGCCCGAGGCCACGACCCCGATCGTGGTCATGGGCGACGCCAACGCCGACTGGCTCGCTTACGGGCTCGAAGACGCCTTCTCGGAGAAGCCCGAGATCGGCGTCGTGCGCAAGCATCGCACCGATTCCGGGCTCATTCGCTACGACGCGCGCCGCGACGTCGAGTGGCCGCAGGTGGCGCGCGAGATCATCGCGGCCGAGAAGCCGAAATTCATCGTCATGATGATCGGCAACAACGACCGTCAGACCATCCGCGAAAAGCAGCCGCCGGTCGTGCGGCCGGCGCCGAAGGCCGCGGCGCAACCGGCGCAGCCCGGCGCGGCGGCGGTTCCGACGCCGCCGGCGCCGCCGGCCGATCCCGAGCAGCAGCCGCCCGAGCAGCCCGCGGCGGCGGAAGCGCCCGCCAACATGACGCCGGAGCAGGCGCGGCAGGCCAATTACGGCCCGTGGGAGTTCCACTCGGAGAAGTGGGAGCTCGCCTATATCAGGCGCATCGACGCCACCATCGCCGCGCTCAAGAGCGCCGGCGTGCCGGTGATCTGGGTCGGGCTGCCGTCGCAGCGCGGCCCCAAGGCCAGCGCCGATTCGTCCTATCTCAACGAGCTCTACCGCAGCCGGGCGGAGAAGGCCGGCATCGTCTATGTCGACATCTGGGACGGCTTCGTCGACGAGGCCGGCCGCTACTCGCCGCAGGGGCCGGACTACGAAGGCCAGATCCGCCGCCTGCGCACCGGCGACGGCGTCTATTTCACCAAGTTCGGCGCGCGCAAGCTGGCGCATTACGTCGAACGCGAAATCCAGCGCACCATCAACAACCGGGGCATGTCGGTGGCATTGCCGGTGCCGGTCGATCCGGGCCCGCAGCCGAACGCCAAGCCGGGCGCCCCCGCGCAGCGTCCGTCCGCCGGACCCGTGCTTCCGTTGACCGCCGTTCGCACCGCGCCCGAGGAACTGATCGGCACCGCGCGTCCGGCGCCGGCGGTCGACACCACCGCGACGCGGGTGTTGACCAAGGGCGAACCGATCGCCGCGCCCAGCGGGCGGGCGGACGATTTCAGCTGGCCGCGCGGCAATGTCACGCTCGAGCCGGCGACCGCCGACCCGAACGCGACGCCCGATTCCGCCGCGCGCACCGCCAAGCCGTCCGAGCGCAGCCCCGCCGCCGCCGAGGCCCAGGCCGCGCAGACGGCCGAAGCGAAGCCGCC
>DASSJW010000350.1:0-4857 GCA_035690995.1 Xanthobacteraceae bacterium | reverse complement strand
TCGGGCGCCCGCGATGCTTGGGGGGCCGGGGGCGCGGCGCTGGCGCTCCCTGTCGCCGTCGCCCCAGGCAGCGCTGCGGTCAAAAGCGCCCGATCGCGCTCTCCGGAGGCTCGAGCCGATGATTCCCGTTGAAATATCTTTCAAAGTCTTAATCTTTGGCAGCATGAATTTCTGCTGTAGTTGCCGTATGATGTATAGTGCGCGTATCCCGAGAAGCCGCAATCCGGAACGACGAGATGCTTGGAACTAAAATCCCGGTCCACCCCGGCCTCGCGGAGGCTTTGCGCGAGTGCCGGCGCACGTTCGGGAGCGTTGCGCTGTTCTCCGGCGTTGTGAACCTGCTGATGCTCGCCGGCCCGCTCTACATGCTGCAGATCTACGACCGGGTCTTGAGCAGCCGGAGCGTGCCGACGCTCATTGCGCTCTCGGTTTTTCTGGTCGGCGCCTACGCCTTCCAGGGAGCGCTCGATCTAATCCGCTCGCGCGTGGTGGTGCGGTCCGCGGCGGTGCTCGACCAGCGCCTCGCGCTCGCAGTGCATGGCGCGATGATCCGCATCGCCGTCGCCAGCCGCCATCCCGGCGACGGGCCGCAGCCGGTCCGCGACCTCGACCAGATCCGCGGATTTCTGACCGGCGCGGGCCCGATCGCCATCGTCGACCTGCCCTGGGTGCCGGTGTTCCTGACCATCTGTTTCCTCATTCATCCCTGGCTCGGCGTGGCCTCGCTGGTGGGCGCCGTCACCCTGTTCACCATGACGCTGCTGACCGAGCGCGCCAGCAGGGCCCCCGCCAAGGTGGTCGCGCAGGACGCGGGCCGGCGCCAGATCATGGTCGAGGCGCAACGCCGCAGCGGCGAGACCATCATGGCGATGGGAATGTCTGGCGCGCTGGCGCAGCGTTGGGCGGGGGTCAACGACCGCTACATCGCAGCCGTTGCCAGCCTGAGCGACGTCGCCGGCGGCTTCGGCAGCGCCTCAAAGGTGCTGCGTCTCTTGCTGCAGTCGGTGATCCTTGGGCTGGGCGCCTATCTCGTGATCCGCCAGGAGATGACCGCCGGCGCCATGGTCGCGGCCTCGATCATGATGGGCCGCGCGCTGGCTCCGATCGAAACAGCCATCGCCAATTGGCGCGCCTTCATCGGCGCCCGCCAGAGCATCACCCGGCTGTCGGAGGTGCTCACGCGCGCCGCGCCGAAGCGGGAGGTCACCGCGCTGCCGCGGCCGGCGCGCAGCCTCGATGTCGAGAATGTCGCCGTCGTAGTGCCGGGGGGCACGAAGCCGGTTGTCGCCAACATTCGCTTTGCGCTGCGCGCGGGCCAGGCGTTGGGCATCATCGGTCCAAGCGGCGCCGGCAAGACCTGCCTGGTGCGCGCCCTCGTGGGCATTTGGCGGCCGGCGCACGGTTGCGTGCGGCTCGACGGGGCCTCGCTGGACCAATGGGACCCGGACCAGCTCGGCCAGCATGTCGGCTTCATCTCGCAGACGATCGAGCTGTTCGACGGCACCATCTCCGAGAACATCGCCCGGATGAGCGTGAAGCCGGATGCCGATGCCGTGCTTCGCGCGGCCAAGGCCGCCGGCGCGCACGAGCTCATTCTTCGGCTGCCGAACGGCTACGACACCCCGATCGGCGAAGGGGGCGAAGCGCTCTCGGGTGGACAGCGCCAGCGCATCGCATTGGCGCGTGCCTTGTATGGCGATCCGTTCCTGGTCGTGCTGGACGAGCCGAATTCCAATCTCGACACTGACGGGGAGATGGCTCTGCGCCAGGCCATTACCAACCTCAAGGCGCGCGGCGCCATCATCGTGCTGATCGCGCACCGGCCGTCGGTGCTCGCCGTTTGCGACCACATTCTGGTGCTTGCCAACGGCGAGCAGAAGGATTTCGGGTCGCGCGACGAGATGATGCAAAAACTGAGCGCCCGTTCCGGCGCGACGCCAGCGGCGGCGGCGGGAAATCTTAAGGTCGTGAGCGGGGCTACGATCGGAGTCCAGAAGTGACCCAGCAGGATCCGCGTCGGACGATCCGCAAGCTCAATCTCGTCGGATTGGCCATCACCGTCTTCCTCGTCGGCGGCGTGGGCGGCTGGGCGGCGACCACGCAACTGGCCGGCGCGGTGATCGCGCCCGGCACTATCGTGGTGGAGTCGAGCGTCAAGAAAGTCCAGCATCCGACCGGCGGCGTGGTCGGAGAGATCCTGGTCAAGGAAGGCGCCGAGGTCGAAGCCGGCCAGATCGTGCTGCGGCTCGACGATACCGTGACCAGAGCCACGCTCGGCGTGGTCCGCTCACAGCTCGACGAATTGCTGGCGCGCGAGGCGCGGCTGCTGGCCGAACGCGAGGACGCCGATGCCATCGTGTTTCCGGCGCAGTTGACGAACGGCCGCCAGGAGCCGTCGGCGACCACGGCAGTGGCCGGCGAGCAGAAGCTGTTCGAGTCGCGACGCAGCGCGCGCACCGGCCAGCGCTCGCAATTGCGCGAGCGGGTCGCGCAGACCAACGAGGAGATCCGCGGCCTGTCGGCGCAGCAGGCGGCAAAAGAGGCCGAGCTCGAGCTCATCAAGAAGGAGCTCACTGGGGTTGCCGAGCTTTACCAGAAAAGTCTCGTCTCCATCTCCCGCATTACCCAGCTTCAGCGCGACCAGACGCGAACGCAGGGCGAGCGCGGCCAGCTCATCGCCGACATCGCCCGGGCGCGCGGTAAGATCAGCGAAACCGAGCTGCAGATCATCCAGATCGACCAGGATTTCCGCACCGAGGTGCTCAAGGACCTGCGCGAGTCGCAGGGCAAGATCGCCGAGCTCAAGGAGCGGGTCACCGCGGCCGAGGACCAGCTCAAGCGCGTCGACCTGCGCTCGCCGCAGACCGGCTTCGTCCACCAGCTCTCGGTGCATACCGTCGGCGGCGTTATCAACAACGGCGAAGTCATCATGCAGATCGTGCCGCGTGCGGACGAGCTGGTGGTGGAGGCCAAGGTCGCTCCCAACGACATCGACCAGATCGCCGTCGGGTCGACCGCGATCGTGAAGGTCATGGCCGGCAACCAGCGCACCACGCCGGAAATCATCGGCGCGATCACGCGCGTGTCCGCCGACCTCGCGCACGATCCGCAGCAGCAAAATTCCGCGCAACCGGCGCCCGCCTATTACACCGTCCGCATCACGCTGCCGGCCGCGGAGGTGGCGCGCCTCAAGGACATTCGCCTCGTTCCCGGCATGCCGGTCGAGGCCTTCATCCAGACCCACGAGCGCACGCCGCTGCAATATCTGCTCAAGCCGCTGCGCGATCAGGTTGCGCGCACCTTCCGCGAGCGCTGATCGCCCGCTCCGCTCGCGCGGCACCGCGTCCGGGACACGTGATGGCTTAATTTGGCGTCTGCGGCTGCGGCAAATATATGTAGCAGACAGCCCCCGTCGACAGGACCGCATCGGCGCCGGAATCTAGCGTCGGTTATGCTCTGCCGTGCCTGCGACACGAGGCCAGAGCATGAATAAACGGTTCTTCGTTTACGTTCTTTCAAATCGACGACGCGGCGTTCTCTATGTCGGTGTAACCAGCGATCTCATTCGACGGCTGCTTGAGCACAAGGCCAAGCTCGTTCCCGGCTTCACGAAGACGTACGGCATCGTCATGCTTGTTTATTGCGAAGAATATTCATCAATTCTGGAAGCTCGCGCACGCGAAGCAACGCTTAAACGCTGGCGGCGTGCGTGGAAAATGGAGTTGATTGATAAATTCAATCCGGATTGGCGTGACTTGGCAGGAGAGCTTGCGCTGTAGCCGTGTTCCGGACACGCTGCGGATTTGGTTCTTTTGTCCCGGATGCGGTGCAGCGCGAAGCGCTTGCGGAGCGGTGCACCGCTGATCCGGGACCGCCCGAGACTCGGAGTTCTCAACGGTCCCGGTTCTGCAGCGCAACATTCCGCGCTTGCGCGCTCCATGCTGCGCTGCGCCCGGGACACGACCTCAGCGCTATAATGGCCCATCGTCCCATCACCTCGGCTTAGTCTCGCGCGCGAGCACGGTGTGCGCAAATCTCTCCGCCGTCGCCGGGGCCGCAAACAGATCGCCTTGCACCAGATGGACCCCTAGCTCGCGCACGGCGATGAAGTCGCCACGGTCCTCCACGCCCTCGGCGACCGTACGTGCACCCATGGCATCGGCGAAGTCGATGATGTGCCGGCACGTCGTCAGCTTGGCACGATCGTGCGCGCAGCCTGCGACGAGACGGCGATCGAGCTTCAGCTCCACGAATGGAAAGTCGTGAAGCTTCGAGAGCGGCAGCCATTCGTCGCCGACGTCCTTGATCGAGATGGCGATGTTGCGAAAGCGAAGCTGCTTGGCAAGGGCTCTCACCAGCCCCAGTTCGCGAACGGCCTCCGCGGCGTTGATCTCGATGATGAGTCCCGCGAAAGACGGATGATCCGGCAACCGCCGGCACAGCGCGGCGATCGCTTCCGGATCGCGGAAGAACGCGATCGGCAGCTCGATGGCAATCTCGATGGCGCCGTGCGGCGCCAGAAAAGCGCGCCAATCCTCGATCAACCTGGCGAGCACGCGCGCGGACCGCGCCGCGGAACCGGGATCGCTCTGATCCTCGATCCCCTCGCTCCAATCACCGGCAGCAACGCGCGCGGCGGCGCCGCTGAGCGCGAGCGTGCGCGCGTCCCTCTTCGCTTGGTACCGCAGCTCCGGCCGGTGCGCGTTGAAGACCTCTGTCCTTTGGATGGCGGGCGGCGCTGTCTTCGCATGGAGCAGCGACGCGACGCTGTCGCGCAGATTTTCCGCGCTGAACGGCATCGGCAGCAATGGCAGCATCGCCAAGCCGAGCTTGCCTCCGAGCGCGCGGACCGCGGCG
>DASSJW010000349.1:0-12539 GCA_035690995.1 Xanthobacteraceae bacterium | reverse complement strand
AGAGCCTCATCCCGGCCACCGCGGATACATATTCAAAGGGAGCGACTCCATGTTCGGAAAGATCAAGGCACTGGCGTTTACCGGCGTGCTTGCTGCGACCGCCTTCGCTGCCACCGGCGCCCACGCAGCCGGGTGGATTGTCGGTCTGGTCGACGGCAAGTCGATCGTCACCATCGATCCGACGAGCCGCAAGGTGGCGTCGAAGGTCGAGGTCAAGGGCGCCGGCCCACTGAGCGGCATCGACGTCCGGCCTGCAGACGGCATGCTTTACGGCGTCGCCGCGGACGGCACGATCTTCACAGTCGATATCAAGTCGGGCCAGGCCGCGATGAAAAGCAAGATGTCGGAGACGCTCAAGCCCGGCGTCATCGCCACCATCGATTTCAATCCGGTCGCCGATCGCCTGCGTGTGATGGGCTCCGACGGCACCAGCCTTCGCGTCAACGTCGACGACGGAAAAGCGACGGTGGACGGTGCGCACAAATACAAGGACGGCGATGCCAATGCCGGCAAAGCTCCGAAGGTCGTGGCCGGCGCCTACACCAATTCGGCAAAGGGCGCCAAGGCCACCGCGCTCTACAACATCGATGCCGCCACCGGCGCGCTGGTCACGCAGGCGCCCCCGAATGACGGTGTGCTCAATACGGTGGGGTCGCTCGGGATGCCGGTCAGCGGCCCCGTCGCTTTCAACATCGTGTCGAGCGGCGAAGACAAGAATGACGCGTGGCTCGTCGCCGGCGGTGCGCTGTACTCGGTCGACCTCAAGAGCGGAAAGGCGACCATGGTCGGCAAGATCGAAGGCTTGAGCGGCAATCTTGGCGATATCGCTTGGGTCGACTGACGACCCGGCAATGACTTAGGTTATTCCGGCCCGAGGGACTTGTTCCGCGGGCCGGCGGGATTTCGGCCCATCCGCGTCGAGAGACGGATACGCGAAGAGAAAGACCCTCGCCGCTCCGTCATTAGCGATCTCAGTTCAGGGCTGGTGTCTGGAATGGGGTATCGATGGAGCTGCCCGTCACCTTCGACCATTGCGTAGTGCATGTTTCCGACTGGGAGCGGTCCAACGCTTTCTACCGCGACGTCCTCGGCGCGGAGCTGGTTCGCCGCCCGCAAGGCTGGGCCTACCGCTTTGGTGCGGTCCAGCTCAATCTGCACGGGCCGGGGTTTCACCCCGCCGAGGTGGCTCGGCTTCCGGTCCAGCCCGGCAACAGCGACCTGTGCTTCCGATGGAACGGCCCGATCGCCGACGCCATCGCCCATCTCGAGCGCTGCCGCGTCCCTATCCATGCCGGGCCGATCCAGCGTTTCGGTGCCCGGGGCGCCGGGACCAGCGTCTATTTCCGCGATCCCGACGGCTCGCTGCTGGAATTCATTTCGTACCAGTCCTGAGACGGAGACTGCTCATGACGACCGCGCATGATCCCACTGTGTTGCCCGCCGACATTCCAGCCCCGCGAGACGACGGTGCCGCACGACATCTGCAGGGGGCAAGACTTCCGTCGGTGTCGCTCGCGGCGACCGATGGGTCGAAGGTCGACCTCTCGAATCTGCCCGGCCGTACGGTGCTCTACATTTATCCGCGCACGGGCGTACCCGGTCAGGCGCCGCCCGACGGCTGGGATCAGATCCCCGGCGCGCGCGGCTGCACGCCGCAGTCGTGTTCGTTCCGCGATCACTTCGCCGAGCTGAAGCGGCTCGGAGTCTCCCGCCTTTACGGTCTCTCGACCCAGGACACCGCCTACCAGCGTGAAGCGGTCGAGCGGCTGCATCTGCCATTCCCGGTTCTGTCCGACGAGAGTCTCGAACTGGCGCGTGCGATCAGGTTGCCGACGTTCACGGCCGCCGGCATGACGTTGCTCAAACGCATGGCGCTGATCGTCGACGACGGCATCATCACGAAGGTGTTCTACCCCGTGTTCCCGCCGGACAAGAACGCCGAGGAGGTGATCGCCTGGCTCCGCAGCCCGTAGGACGGGGTTGCGGACCATTGCCGCGCCGACGCCCTCCAGGGATCATCCCGCGATCTTGTCGCTGTGGCTGCGCGGACAGCGCTGCGCCTAATCGCTCGCGGGCGCTCTGGCGCCGTCGCTGTCCAGATAAGCGCGCGCTGCCGCGAATACGTCTTGGAACATCTTCGGCGTCAGCACGCCCGTGTTGGTATTGTAACGCGAGCAGTGATAGCTGACGAACAGGCGCACTTTTCCGATATCGTGTGAGATGCCGTGGGCGAACGGCGCGGCGGCGCGACGGTGATTGAGCGCGGCCACCGTGCTTTCATGCGAGATCCGGCCGAGGGTGATGATGGCGCGCAGATTTCGCATCTCGGCGATGGTCGCTTCGAGAAAACTGCGGCAGGTGTTGATCTCGGCCGGCGTTGGCTTGTTCTCCGGCGGCACGCAACGGACCGCGTTGGTGATCCGCGCATCGACGAGGGTGAGCCCATCGTCCGGCCGCGCCTCATAATTGCCGCGGGCGAACTTGAATTGCTTGAGCGTCTTGTAGAGGAGGTCGCCGGCGTAATCGCCGGTGAAGGGTCTCCCGGTGCGGTTTGCGCCCTTGAGGCCGGGGGCGAGGCCGACGATCAGCAGGCGGGCGTCACGCCGGCCGAACGAGGCGACCGGCGCATTGAACCAGTCGGGCTCGCGGCGGCGCCACTCTTCCCGGAACGCCTTGAGACGCGGGCAGCGCGGGCAGTCGCGGCCGGGTTTGCCGGACCTGTCGGACACCGCGGCGCCTGGAGCATTTGCCGGAGAAATGGGCACCAGTTCTTTTTCGCAGAAAATGCGACCAATGTGAAAATTCAATCCTCGAAGTCGTCGTCGTCGATCGGGGCGCCGGCGCCCGCCCGCTGCGGCGTCGTGGGCCGCTGCAGGAATTGCGGCGTGTGACGCTCGCGCGGTTCGCGGGCTTCGCGCGCGGCGCGCTCGGCGGGATCGCGTCCGATCTTCGGCTGCAGTTCGACGATGTCGAGAAACACGTCGGCTTGCCGGCGCAACTCGTCCGCGACCATCGGCGGCTGGGTCGAGATGGTCGAGACGACGGTCACCCGCACGCCACGCCGCTGCACGGCCTCCACCAGGGAGCGGAAGTCGCCGTCGCCCGAGAACAACACCATGTGATCGATCGAACCGGCGATTTCCATGGCGTCGACGGCAAGCTCGATATCCATGTTGCCTTTGACCTTGCGGCGGCCGGTCTGGTCGACAAATTCCTTGGTCGCTTTGGTCACGACGCTGTAGCCGTTGTAGTCGAGCCAGTCGATCAACGGCCGGATCGAGGAATATTCCTGATCCTCGATCACCGCGGTGTAATAGAACGCCCGTAGTAGATAGCCGCGCGAATGAAACTCGCGCAGGAGCCGCTTGTAATCGATGTCGAAACCGAGCGATTTGGCGGTGGCATAGAGATTGGCGCCGTCAATGAACAGCGCGATTTTTTCCGTCCTGGGTTCCATGATTGCTCTCGTCTGAAGTCATCAAAACATCGGTGCCGGCCTCGAACAACGCGCGGCGCCGGCCAACGGTGCCGGGTCTCGTCATCGGGGCTGAGAGGTCGTGTGCCGCTCAATTGCGGGTGCACGCTCGCCGTCGCAACCAATGCGAAAGTATAATGGTAAGGATCGCATTGTGGTCCCCGGTCTGCCTAACAGAGGCATATCGGGACGCCAAGGAAAATGTGAGGCGTGCGTTTCGCTCTTGCACTTTGGGCGCGAGATCGTTACTTAACGCCCACTTTTCAGGTAGTTCCATTGCAGGAGCAGTGCGCCCATGGCCCGTGTCACCGTTGAGGATTGCATCGACAAGGTCGAGAACCGTTTCGACCTCGTGCTGCTGGCGAGCCACCGCGCGCGCATGATCTCGTCCGGCTCTCAGATCACGATCGAGCGGGACAACGACAAGAACCCGGTCGTGGCTTTGCGCGAGATCGCAGAGACGACCATCTCGCCCGACGACCTCAAGGAGGAACTCGTCCATTCCCTGCAGAAATATGTGGAGGTCGACGAGCCGGAACCCGAGGCCGCTCCGCTGATCGGTGCCGCCGGTGGCACGGTCGATGCCGATGACACCGAGGTAACCGTCGACCGGATGACCGAGGAAGAGCTTCTCAAGGGCTTGGAAGGGCTCACCCCGCCCGAGGAGCAGCCCGAGGAAGAGGAATAGAGCGCACCGTTCTCATCAGTCCAGGTACCGCGGCCCGGCTTTGCCGGGCCGTTGTCGTTTTGGGAACGATGACGGCAGCTGCTTGTGGCGGTTGCGAGACGTCATGATATCTTGTGGTGCCGGCCGACGAACTGGGCCTGGCCCCAAGGGTAACGATGGCGCGTTCCTCAACCGACCTGCCCCGTATGCAGAACCAGTCACGGGCCCGGGCTCCGCTTGAGCGAAGTCTTAGCATCGTATCGCAAGCCCTTGAAAAGGCGGTAAAGCCGAAGTCGTCAAAGCCGCCAATGATGCGGCAATACGACTTGATCGAGCGCGTGAAGCGCTACAATCCCGCCACCAGCGAGGCGCTGCTCAATCGCGCCTACGTGTACGCCATGAAGGCGCACGGCGAGCAGAAGCGGGCGTCCGGCGACCCTTACTTCTCCCATCCGCTGGAAGTCGCTGCGATCCTGACCGATCTCAAGCTCGACGACGCCACCATCGCCGCGGCCCTTCTGCACGACACCATCGAGGATACCGCCGCCACTCGGGCGGAGATCGACCAGATGTTCGGCAAGGACATCGGAACCCTGGTCGAAGGACTGACCAAGCTCAAGAAGCTCGACCTCGTGACCAAGGAGGCGAAGCAAGCGGAGAACCTGCGCAAGCTCCTGCTGGCGATCGCCGACGACGTACGGGTGCTGCTGGTCAAGCTCGCGGACCGCCTGCACAACATGCGCACCCTGTCCCACATGCCGCCGGAGGCGCGCCGCCGCAGCGCCGAGGAAACGCTTGATATCTACGCTCCGCTCGCGGGCCGCATGGGCATGCACGAGATGCGGGAGGAGCTCGAGGATCTGGCGTTCCACGAACTCAATCCCGAAGCCTACAAGGTGGTCAGCGAACGCCTCGATGCGCTCGAGGCGAAAAATGTTGGCCTGGTCACCGAAATCGAGCAGCAGCTCACCCGCAAGTTGTTCGATCGCGGCATCGACGCCGAGGTATCGGGGCGGCGCAAGCGCGCCTACTCGATCTGGCGGAAGATGGAGCGCAAATCGATCGGTTTCGAGCAGTTGTCCGACATCTTCGGATTCCGCGTGATCGTCGGCACGCTTCCCGAGTGCTACCAGGCGCTCGGCATCGTGCACACGACCTGGCCGGTGGTGCCGGGCCGCTTCAAGGACTACGTCTCGACGCCGAAACAGAACGATTACCGTTCGATTCACACCACCGTCATCGGTCCGAGCCAGCAGCGCGTCGAACTGCAGATTCGTACCAAGGAGATGCACCAGATCGCGGACTACGGCATTGCCGCGCACGCGCTGTACAAGGACGACGTCGATTCGCCCACCGAGCTGCTGTCGCGCGAATCCAGCGCATATGCATGGCTGCGGCGGACGATCGAGCTGCTCGCCGAGGGCTCCAATCCGGAGGAGTTCCTCGAACACACGAAGCTCGAATTGTTTCACGACCAGGTGTTCTGCTTCACGCCCAAGGGCAAGCTGATCGCACTGCCGCGGCGCGCGAACGTCATCGACTTTGCCTATGCCGTGCACACCGACGTGGGCAACATGGCGGTCGGCGGCAAGATCAACGGCAAGATCGCGCCTTTGGTCTCGGAACTTACCAACGGCGACGAGGTCGAGATCATCACCTCCAGGGCGCAGCAGGCGCCGCCGGCGGCCTGGGAATCGCTGGTCACCACCGGCAAGGCCCGCGCCGCCATCCGCCGCGCCACGCGTGCGGCCGTCCGCACTCAATATGCCGGGCTCGGTCGGCGCATTGTCGAACGTCTCTGCCAGCGCGCGAAGATCGCCTATTCCGACGAGAAGCTGCAAGGCGCTCTGTCGCGTCTGGCGCGCGCCTCGATCGAGGAGGTGCTGTCGGCGGTCGGTCGCGGCGAGATGCGCGCAGCCGACGTCGTGCGCGCCATGTACCCCGACTACAAGGAAGAGCGCGCCGCCACGATCGCGCAGCAGCCGAAGCAGGAGAGCGGCTGGTTTGGGCTCAAGAAAGCGAAGTCGGTGAAGGTGAAAGTGCCGGGCGAGCCCGGCGCAGCCATCCCGATCCGCGGCATCAACACCGATCTGCCGGTGCGGTTCGCCCCCAACGGCGGCGCCGTGCCGGGCGACCGCATCGTCGGGATCCTCACGCCCGGCGAGGGCATCACCATCTATCCGATCCAGTCGCCGGCGCTGAAGGATTTCGAGGATGCCCCGGAGAATTGGCTCGATCTGCGCTGGGATGTGGAGGAGCGCACGCCGCAGCGGTTTCCCGCGCGGATCGTGCTGCAGACCGTGAACGAGCCGGGATCGCTTGCCCAGGTCGCCCAGATCATCGCCGAGCACGACGGCAACATCGACAACATCGGCATGGAGCGCTCGTCTCCGGATTTCACCTCGGTCACGATCGATCTCGAGGTGTTCGACATCAAGCATCTCAACTCGATCATCGCGCAATTGCGGGCCAAGGACGTGGTGGCGCATGCC
Organism: Xanthobacteraceae bacterium; assembly: GCA_035690995.1. Lineage (GTDB taxonomy): Bacteria > Pseudomonadota > Alphaproteobacteria > Rhizobiales > Xanthobacteraceae > VAZQ01. The sequence goes on along the minus strand of DASSJW010000349.1, from coordinate 5,905 downwards.
GAGCGGGTGAACGCTTAAGGCCCCAAAGGGGTCGCGTGATACCGCTCGCTTCGCCGCCGCCGTCAGGGCTGCGTGGCTCGCTGTGGATTTGCCGACAAAAACTTGCACCGAGCGCACGCTCACGAGCTATCCTCACGTGCGGACGATCGCCTGAGCGGGAAAATTTCGTGAGACCAGGGTCAAGCAGATGAAGCGGTTCTCACCGCAGCCACGCGACGTGTGATGGCCTCGCCGGCACTGCGCCTCGGCGTCAACGTCGACCACGTCGCGACGATCCGCAATGCCCGCGGCGGACGGCATCCGGATCCCGTACGCGCGGCAAAAATGGCCATCGCGGCAGGGGCGGATGGCATTACCGCGCATCTGCGCGAAGACCGCCGGCACATCCGTGACGAGGACATCGCGCGGCTCAAGGCGGAGATCGACAGGCCGCTCAATCTTGAAATGGCGGCAACCGACGAGATGGTCGATATCGCGATCGCGACCCGACCACACGCAGCCTGCCTGGTGCCGGAGCGGCGCGAAGAGCGCACGACCGAAGGCGGCCTCGACGTCGCCGGCCAGCACGATGCGATCGCGTCCAAAGTGGCCAGGTTGCGGGAGGCGGGCATCCGGGTTTCGCTGTTCATCGCCGCCGAGCCGCGGCAGATCCAGGCGGCGGTGGCGATCGGCGCGCCGGTGATCGAGATCCATACCGGCGCGTGGTGCGACGCGCTCGCAGACCATCGGGCTTCGGCGGCGCAGGCCGAATGGCAGCGGATCTGCCACGGCGCGCAACTTGCCCGGCGCCTCGGCCTTGAAGTTCACGCCGGCCATGGTCTCGATTTCGAGACTGCCGAGGCGATCGCCGCGTTGCCCGAAATCGTGGAGCTCAATATCGGTCACTTCTTGATCGGGGAAGGGGTGTTTTCCGGGCTCGCTGATGCGGTCAAAGCCATGCGGGAAGCCATGCAGCGGGGCCGCGCATGATCCTCGGGATCGGTTCCGACCTCATCGACGTCCGCCGTATCGAGCGTACGATCGAACGGCACGGTGAGCGCTTCCTCGAGCGCATCTTCACGCCAGTCGAGCGGGCAAAGGCCGAAGGCCGCACCCGGCGGGTCGAAACCTACGCCAAGCGGTTTGCCGCCAAGGAAGCCTGCGCCAAGGCGCTCGGCACTGGGCTGCGCGCCGGCGTGTTCTGGCGCGACATGGGCGTGGTCAATCTGCCGTCGGGACGCCCGACCATGAAACTCACGGGGGGCGCGCTCGCGCGGCTCAATGCCATGACGCCGTCGGATTGCGAGCCGCGCATCGACTTGACCATCACCGACGAGGGGCCGATGGCCCAGGCCTTGGTGGTGATCTCGGCCGTCCCGCGCGGGTAGCCGGCCGCTTCGGAGGGGCGGCGTCTGCACCGGCGATCTTGCCGTTCGCTAGGTTCGCGCCGGCCCCAAATGCGGGCATTGCGCGCCTCCCGATGGGGCTGCGAAATCATCGTCTACGCTCCTGCGTGCGATAGGGGCGGATGACAACGCGGGCCAGCCCATCCGAACGGGCCATGCGTCGCCGGACCGATGGCGGTCTTTGGCGGGGCTGGCCTTTTGGTGTCCCCCGCCAGGGTCCGCGCGTCCGCGACGTAATCGGGGTCAGAGGAGATTTAGTTGGCGCGGCGCGAGGTGCTCGTCTGCGAACATAGGCCGTAGGCGCGTTCGTTCATTCGGCGATGCCACCCAGGAGGACCGTATGATCCGTTTGACATATGCTGTCGTGGCGGCGCTGCTGTGGTCGCTTTCATCCGCGGCGGCGCAGACGGCGCCGGCCACCGCAGGCCCGGTGCCGGCCGCCGTGATCGAAGAGCTGGTGCTGGCGAACCGCATCCTCAACGACCGCGGCGTGCTCGACGCCTATGGCCACATCAGCATCCGCCATCCGGCCGATCCGAAGCGCTATCTGATGACGTGCGCGGTTGCGCCCGGCCTCGTTAGCGCCGACGACATCATGGAGTTCGATCTCGATTCCAATCCGGTCGACCGCCGCGACCGTTCAATGTTCGTCGAGCGCTTCATCCACGGCGAAGCCTACAAGTCGCGACCCGACGTCAACGCCGTGATCCACACCCACTCCGCGGGCGTGATCCCGTTCAGTGTGACGCAGACACCGCTGCGGCCGGTGTTTCACAACGCCTCGTTCCTGCATGTCGGCGTGCCCGTGTGGGAAATCCGCGACGCCGGCGGCATCACCAACATGCTAGTGCGCGACGGCAAGCTTGGGCAGTCTCTCGCCGCCGCGCTTGGCGACAAGCCGGTCGCGTTGATGCGCGGCCACGGCAATGTCGTGGTCGGGCCGAATGTCCGGGTCGCGACCGCGCGCGCCATATTCACCGACGAGAATGCCCGCATGCAGGCGGTCGCACTCTCGCTCGGGGGGCCAGTCAATTACATCTCGCCCGGCGAAGGCGGGTTGCGCGACCGGGATCCCAGCGACCCGGCTCGCGCCTGGGACTTGTGGAAGGCCAACGTGCTGAAAAAGCCGCGTTGAGACGGGGACATATATTCGGTCGCCGACATGTGCGCACGGCTTCCAGCCGGCGCTGCATGCAATCGTCATCGCCGGAGAATTGATCGCAGCGCCGCCGAGCGATCGGCAGGCCCATCGGCGCATTGACGCCAGCGGATCGACTGGCCGTCGCCTCCGAACAGCGCAATCACGCATAAAACGCGTCAACATTGGGAAATCGCATTCCGCGCGAACGGGGAATACTGGCGGCGACCAACAAGGAGGAGGCTCGGACATGAAAGACTTCAAGGCGAGCTTGGCCATCGTCGCCGCTCTCTGTCTTGTCTCGACAGCAGTCCCGGCGAGCGCCGATCCGCTCAAGAACATCGTGCTGGTCCACGGCGCCTGGGTGGACGCGTCGGGCTGGAAGCCCGTCTATGACATCCTCAAAAAGGACGGCTTCAATGTCACCATGGTGCAGGAGCCCGAAACCTCGTTTCCGGACGATGTTGCGGCAACCAAGCGCGTTCTCGACCTGCAGGACGGCCCCACGCTCCTCGTCGGGCATAGCTACGGCGGCTCGATCATCACGCAGGCCGGTACTCACCCGAACGTCGTTGGCCTGGTGTATGTCGCGGCGCATGCCCCCGATGTCGGAGAAGACGAGGCTGCGCTCGGCAAGAAAACACCAAGCGTCCTGGCCAAGACCGGCGGCGCCATCAGGAAAACGCTGGACGAATTCACCTATCTCGACCCTGCGGTCTTTCCAAAGCTGTTCGCGCCCGACCTGCCGCGCGAGCAGGCGGAATTTACGGCACGCTCTCAGGTGCTGGCGGCGGCCAAGGTTTTCAGCACACCGCTGACAGCGGCGGCGTGGAAGACGAAGCCGAGTTGGGGGATCGTCGCGGGGGACGACAAGATCATCAATCCCGATCTCGAGCGTTGGTACTACGCTCGGGCCAAGAGTCGGACAACGGAAGTCAAGGGCGCCAGCCACTCGGTGTACCTATCCCATCCGAGTGAGGTTGCGGCCGTGATCGAGGACGCGGCCCGCAACGTTGAAAGCGTGCGGAACGCGCAAAAATAGACTGCGCCGGAGGCGCTCTCTCCCCGAAGCTCCGGAACTGACGACAAGTTTGCGGATGACGCGCGGACCTGGCGGGCGCACCGGCCCCGCCGGGGTCGCCGTCGGTCCGGCGCGCCTGTACGTGGCTGGCCCATCACGCGCCGCGCCCACCGATCCGCATCTCCTGGTGTGCCCTGACGCGCTCGCGGTCATAATAGGTTGGTGCGGTCAGCGGGCTTGATGCGCCTAGCCCTTTGACTCAAGCTCCCTGAGCAATCGAGCGCAGACTGTTGGTCGCAACGCGTCGGTGCCGGAGCATTGCCCGCCCCGATGGCGGTGTGCCGGCCACGCGTATCAAAGCGGCAGGATCCGGCAGTAGGACGCATCGATTGCAAGGTTCCCTCCGCAACCCCATATTGGCCAAGGTTTGCGCCTTTCCTTGCGAGCGGTTACAAGGGCGCGGCCAAAGCGGTTCGCGGCCTGTCCGGCCGGCGACACGCCATGGAATTAACACGCTGAAAATACAGTGATTTTCATATCTCAATGGACGGGGTCGCCGACTCGGCGGCGCCGCGGGGCGCGCGGCACCAAAAGGACGAGAGGCAGATGAGCGTGACATCAGGGGCAAAGAGGAAAGAGGGCGGCATTGCCGAGACCGGGCGCGTAATCTTTCACGCCCTCATCATCGCCCTCGTCATCCGCACGTTCCTGTTCCAGCCGTTCAATATTCCGTCAGGCTCGATGAAGGAGACGTTGCTCGTCGGTGACTATCTGTTCGTGTCGAAATATTCCTACGGCTATAGTCATTATTCCCTGCCGTTCTCTCCGCCGCTGTTCCCCGGCCGTATCTGGGCATCCCCGCCTAATCGCGGCGACGTCGTCGTCTTCCGGCTGCCGAAGGACGACTCCACCGATTACATCAAGCGCGTGATCGGATTACCTGGTGATCGCATCCAGATGATCGACGGGGTGCTCAACATCAATGGCGAGCCGGTCAAGCGCGAGCGCATCGACGACTTCATGGAGACCGAGGAAGGCTCGCGCACCACGCGCGTGAAGCGATGGCGTGAGACGCTGCCGAACGGTGTGAGCTACACCACGCTCGATCTCGTCGACAACGGCTTCTATGACAATACGCCCGTCTATCACGTACCCGCCGGCCACTTTTTCATGATGGGCGACAACCGCGACAATTCCACTGACAGCCGGGTGCTCAGCCAGGTCGGCTACGTGCCGTTCGAGAACATCGTCGGGCGCGCCCAGATCATCTTTTTCTCGATTCTCGAGGGCGAGCACGCCTGGATGGTGTGGCGCTGGCCATGGTCGGTGCGTTGGAATCGGCTGTTTACGATCGTAAGATGAGCCGGGGGCGAACAGGTAAACTGGCTTCCATCGAAGCGCTCGATCCAGTCGCCGACGGCAAACCTGCCGGCCCGACCTCCGCTGATCACAGCGCCAGGCCGGCGGCAAAGGGACCCAGGCGCCGGCGCCGCAGCACGGCCGAATTCGAAGCGCGTATCGGGTATCGGTTCAAGGATCCCGCTCTCCTCGAGCAGGCGCTCACGCACATTTCTGCGCTGACCGGCGCCCGCAACCGTGCCGGCTCCTATCAGCGGCTTGAATTTCTCGGCGATCACGTGCTCGGCCTCGTGATCTCCGACATGCTGTTCCGCGCTTTCGCCAAGGCTGACGAAGGAGAAATGTCGCGGCGACTGGCCGATCTCGTGCGCAAGGAAGCGTGCGCGGACGTGGGCCGTACCATCGAGCTTGGCGCGGCCATCCGGCTCGGCGCCTCGGAGGCCAATGCCGGCGGCCGCAGCCGCACCGCCATCCTCGCCGATGTCTGCGAGGCGCTGATCGGAGCGGTGTTCATCGATGGCGGATATCCGGCGGCGTCCGCTTTGATCGAGCGGCTGTGGAGCGAGCGCATGCGGACACCGGCGCGGCCGTTGCGCGACTCCAAGACGGTGCTGCAGGAATGGGCGCAGGCGCGCGGTCTGCCGACCCCGGCCTACCGGGAGGTGGAGCGCAAGGGGCCCGACCACGATCCCGAATTCCGCGTCACGGTGGAGCTTCCCGACCTTGCGCCGGCGGAGGGGCTTGGCCGCTCCAAACGTTCGGCGGAGCAGGCGGCCGCGGCCGCCATGCTGACGCGCGCCGGCATTGATGCGGGTCGCGTCGATGGCTGAGGGCAAACGCCGCGACGAGCGCGCGGGCACCACCGAAGACCCTGGCGGGGCGGTGGCGTCTCTTGCTGCCGTTTCCCCTCTTGCCGCCACGCGGGAAACGCCAACCCGCTGCGCCTTCATTGCCCTTATCGGTGCGCCCAATGTCGGCAAATCCACGCTGATCAACGCGCTC
>DASSJW010000348.1:0-3198 GCA_035690995.1 Xanthobacteraceae bacterium | reverse complement strand
TTGATGAAGGTCGAGAGATCGCTACCGATGATGTTCACCTCGAGACCAGCTTCCTTCACCTCGGTCACTTCGCAGGTGACGACCGAGCCCTTCTTGAGATCGCCGGCCGTCTCCATGGGGTCGCCATCGAGCTGCTTGATGCCGAGGGAGATGCGCTCCTTCTCGACATCGACGTCGAGCACCCTCGCCTTGACCATATCGCCCTTCTTATACTCCTCGATCACCTGCTCGCCGGGACGCTTCCAGTCGAGGTCGGACAGGTGGACCATGCCGTCGACGTCGCCATCGAGGCCGAGGAACAACCCGAACTCGGTCTTGTTCTTGACTTCGCCTTCGATCAGCGTGCCGGGCGGATATTTCTCGACGAAGACCTCCCACGGATTGCGCATGGTCTGCTTGAGGCCGAGCGAAATTCGGCGCTTGACCGGATCCACCTCGAGGATCTGCACATCCACCTCCTGCGAGGTGGAGACGATCTTGCCGGGATGCACGTTCTTCTTGGTCCACGACATCTCGGAGACGTGGATAAGGCCTTCGATGCCGGGCTCGAGCTCCACGAACGCGCCGTAGTCGGTAATGTTGGTCACGCGACCTTTGTAACGCGCGCCCACGGGATATTTCGCCTCGATGCCCTGCCACGGATCGTCCTGCAGCTGCTTCATGCCGAGCGAGATGCGGTGGGTCTCGTGGTTGATCTTGATGATCTTGACCTTCACCTGCTGGCCGATATTGAGCACCTCGGTCGGGTGATTCACGCGCCGCCAGGCGATATCGGTCACGTGCAGGAGACCGTCGATGCCGCCGAGATCCACAAAGGCCCCGTAGTCGGTGATGTTCTTGACCACCCCGTCGATGACCTGTCCCTCTTCGAGGTTCTGCACCAGCTCCTGGCGTTGCTCGGCGCGGGTCTCTTCCAGCACCGTGCGGCGCGACACAACGATGTTGCCGCGCCGCCGATCCATCTTCAGGATCTGGAACGGCTGCGGCTGATTCATCAGCGGCGACACATCGCGGATGGGCCGGATGTCGACTTGGCTGCGCGGCAGGAACGCTACGGCGCCGTCGAGGTCGACGGTGAAGCCGCCCTTGACCTGATTGAAGATGACGCCCTGGACTTTTTCGTTGTTGCTGAAGGCTTTTTCCAGCTTGCCCCAGCTCTCCTCGCGGCGCGCCTTGTCGCGCGAGAGCACAGCCTCGCCGAGGGCATTTTCCACCCGCTCCAAGTAGACCTCGACGGTATCGCCGACCTTGATGTCCGCCTGCCGGCCCGGCGCCGCGAATTCGCGCAGCGCGACACGTCCCTCGGTCTTGGCTCCGACGTCGATGACGGCGAGATCCTTCTCGATTCCGACGACGGTGCCCTTGACGACAGCGCCTTCCTGCGGGCTGCCCTGGGTGAAGGACTCTTCGAGCATTTTCGCGAAATCGTCGCGCGACGGGGTAGCGGATTGGGTGGCGATGGCCATGAACTCTCCTCAGTAACGGTTGGCGCCGGATAGCGATGGATGGCGTTTCGCGCGCAGGAGCCGAAGTCCCGCAGACTTAGGCAGCCGCCAAAAAATGGCGGCCCGGCCCGATGACCCGGCGATCGAAACGATGGTTCGGATCCGGTGCGCCATCAAAGAAGCGGGCGGAGCAGGCTCATCCTCCAAAAGCGGAAGCGCGGTCAGCCGCGCGTCCGGCCTGCTCGGACGGCTTCGACAATGTCGATGGCGGCCCGGAATGCGGCGTCTATATCCAAATGCGTGGTATCGAGCAAGTATGCCTCTGGCGCCGGCCTCAAGGGGGCGGCCGCCCTGTTGCTGTCGCGCTCGTCCCGGCGGCGAATATCGGCCAGCACATCGGCTTCGCTCGCAGGAGTCCCCGCCCGCTCCAACTCGGCGGCGCGCCGGCGCGCACGCATCTCGGCGGTCGCCGTCAGAAAAATCTTCACGTCCGCATCCGGAAAGATGACCGTCCCGATGTCGCGCCCATCGAGCACCGCACCGGGAGGCGTGCGTCCGAAACTGCGCTGAAAACTGAGGAGCGCGCCGCGGACTTCGGGAACGGCCGAGATCAGCGAAGCCGCCTCGCCGACCGCCGGGGCCTTCAGGGCCGGCTCGTCGAATTGGCTCGGATCCAGGGCCTCGGCCGCCGCAACCGCCCGGGCGTGGTTGCTGGGGGAGTGACCGCCGTCGAGCAACGCCTTCGCCACCGCGCGGTAGATCAGGCCGGTATCCAGGTGCCGCAGGCCGTAATGCAGGGCAAGCCGCTTGCCGAGCGTCCCCTTGCCGGAGGCCGCCGGTCCGTCGATCGCAATGATCATGAAAGATCGGCTCCGAGGCCACCCATCGTGGCCGCGAAGCCGGGAAAGCTCGTGGCGATGAACGCGGCATCGTCGATGCCGACCGGCTTCTCGCTTGCCAAGCCCATCATCAGAAAGGCCATGGCGATACGGTGATCCATGTGCGTCAAAACCATCCCGCCGCCGCGCGCCCGGCCTCGGCCATGCACGATCAGGTCGTCGCCATCGATCTCCACGTCGACGCCGTTCGCCCGCAGGCCGTCGGCGACAGCGGCGAGCCGGTCGGATTCCTTCACGCGCAATTCCTTGAGCCCACGCATCACCGTGGTGCCCTCAGCGAAGCTCGCGGCGACGGCCAAGACCGGATATTCGTCGATCATCGAAGGTGCACGCGAGGCCGGCACCTCGACCCCGTGCAGCGCCGATCCTCGTACGCACACATCCGCCATCTCCTCTCCGCCGTCGCTGCGTACCTCGAGCTCATCGATATGGGCGCCCATCTCACGCAACGTGACGATCAGGCCGGTGCGCAGCGGATTGGTCATGACCCCGGTCAGGACCACCTCCGAGCCCGGCACAATCAGCGCCGCCACCATCGGAAAGGCAGCCGAGGAGGGATCAGCGGGGACGGTGACCGGGGCAGGCGCAAGCTCGGGCTCACCCTTCACCGTGATCTTGCGGCCGTGGGCGCCTTCGGCTTCCACCGCGACCGCGGCGCCGAAATGCCGGAGCATGCGCTCGGTGTGATCGCGGCTCGCCTCGGTTTCGATGACGACGGTCTCGCCGGGCGCGGCCAATCCGGCCAGCAGCACGGCCGACTTGATCTGGGCCGACGGCACGGGTGTGCGATAGACGACCGGGACGGGATCGCGCGCGCCCGCCAGCGTGATCGGCAGACGGCCGCCATCTGTGGC
>DASSJW010000347.1:0-2559 GCA_035690995.1 Xanthobacteraceae bacterium | reverse complement strand
TGCGAGGTGTTGGTGAACAACCCCTGCGACATGATGTGCAGGGTCTGGATGTCGTAGGCCGCCGGAATGAAGCGCAGCGAGAAGGCGCCGGCGGCGAGCGCCGCGCCGACGAAATAGGCGCCGAGCTGGAACAGGCATTTGGCCCGCAGCGCCAGAATCTTGCCGTGTTCGTCGAGGGCGAGCTCGCCGTAATAGATCATCTCGCGACCGTGGTGGTCGGTGAGCATGCTTTCCGAGCGCGTGGACACCCATTTGACCGGCCGGCGGATGCGGCGCGCCGCCCACAGCACAAGGGCGTCGTCGGGAAAGACCGCCTTCAGGCCGAAACCGCCGCCGACGTCGGGCGACACGACCCGAATCTGGTTTTCCGCGACATGAAAGATATGCGACATCTCCATGCGCGCGCCGTGCGGGTTCTGGCTGGTCGCATACAAGGTATACTGATCGTCGGCCGCGTTGTAGTCGCCGATCGCGACCCGCGGCTCCATGGTGACGGGCGACAGGCGGTTGTTCTCGACCCGCAGCTTCACCACGTGCTTGGCCTTCGCGAAGGCGGCATCGGTGGCGTCCTGGTTGCCGAACATCAGCCGGAAGCCGACATTGCCCTGCGGGCAGTCCTCCCACACCTTGGGCGCGCCGTCCTTGGCGGCTTCTTCCAGATCGACGATCGTCGGCAGCGGCTCGTAGTCCACCTCCACGAGCTCGGCGGCATCGCGCGCCTGCGCGAGCGTCTCGGCGACGACGAAAGCGACGCGGTCGCCGACGAAGCGCACCTTCTCGGCATTGAGCACCGGCTGGAACGTGCGGTGGCCCTTGGGCGCGCCGAAATCCTCCGGCATCAGGTGGGCGGTGAAACTGCCGAGCTTGTCCGCCACCGCGTCGGCGCCGGTAAGCACGCACAGCACTCCGGGCGCGGCCTTGGCCTTGGTGACATCGACGCGCGTGATGCGGGCATGGGCGTGGGGCGAGAGCACCGTCACGCCATGGCATTGCCCGGGCAGGCTGATGTCGTCGACATAGCGCCCCTGCCCAAGCAGGAAGCGCTGGTCCTCCACCCGCCGCACAGCTTGTCCGATGCCGAACTTGGCCATAGTCGCCCGCCTCTGTTCACGATGTGATTTATCGGTCGAATGTAATGGAGAGCCGTCGCCCGCGCCAGCGCGACAGCTGTCGCATTCTGGCGCGGGCTGCCGCCCGCCCCGCGGCTACACCGGCGCGACCGCGCCGCGCTCGATGCGAAACGCGCGCGAGAGCAGGTCGGCAACATGCACCTCGTTCGATTCTGCGATCAGGATCGAAAGCCGTTGCCCCTTCAGGTTGGCCATGACCTCGCCGAGCCTGCGCGCGAGCGCCGGCGCCAGCCCCTCGAATGGCTCGTCGAGCAGCAGCATCCGGGTGCCGGCCATCAGCGCGCGGGCGAGCGCGACCATCTTCTGCTGTCCGCCCGAAAGCTCGAGCGAGCTGCGCATGCGAAACGCCGCGACCTCGGGCATGATCGTGAAGATCCATTGCAGGCGCTGCTCCACTCCCTCCGTCGGCGTGGTCCAGCTTGGCAGCCGGATGTTCTGTTCGACGGTGAATTCGGGTACTAGGCGGCGATCCTCGGGCATGTAGCCGATGCCGAAGCCGACGCGGCGGTGCGGCGGCAGGGCCAGCAAATCGACGTCGCCGAGCCTGACCTTGCCGGTCGCCGGGATCGCGCCCATCAAGGCGCGCAGCAAGGTGGTCTTGCCGGCGCCGTTACGACCGATCAGGCCGCACATCTCGCCCTCGGCCAGATCGAGCGATGCCTTGCGAATGACCGGCACCGGACCGATCGAGACGTCGAGGTCCGACACGCTAAGCATGGGGATGCCCCTCGCTCTCCGGCTTGGTGCCGCTGATGAGCGTCTGCACCCTGCGGTCGGCGAGCGCGACTGTCGGCGCGCCGTCGGCGATCACGGTCCCGTCGTAGAATGCGAGCACGCGGTCGGCGAAGCGGGTCACGATCTCCATGTCGTGCTCGACGAACAGCACCGTCAATTTCCGGCTCTTCAGAGCCGACATGACCACGTCCATCACGCTGAACTTCTCCTCGACCGAAATTCCGCTGGTCGGCTCGTCGAGCAGGAGAACGCGCGGCGAGCCGACCACCGCCATGGCGATGTCGAGGAGCTTGCGGATGCCCTGCGGCAAAGTCGATGCGAGGGCGTGGCGGTAAGCGCCGATGCGGAACAGCTCGAGGGACGCATTCGCCTCGCTGATGGTCGCAGGCGATTGCAACGGCGCCAGCACGCGCCGGAAGGCGCCATTCGAGCCGGCCGCGGCGGCCGCGGCGCACATGTTCTCGAACACGGTGAGGGAAGGAAAAATCTGCGCCACCTGGAACGAGCGCGAGATGCCCAGCCGCGTGATCTCACGCGAGGGGCGGCCGGTGATGTCGCGATCCTCGAGCCGAATGGTTCCCTTGGTCGGCCGCAGATGGCCGGTGATCATGTTGATGAAGGTGGTCTTGCCGGCGCCGTTGGCGCCGATGATGCCCACGGTCTGCTGCGCCGGAACATCGAGCGTGATGTCGCG
>DASSJW010000346.1:0-6675 GCA_035690995.1 Xanthobacteraceae bacterium | reverse complement strand
GACAGCCGCGTCCGTCCGCCGTTGGCTGAGATGTCGATCTTCTCGCCGACGTTGGAGCCGTTGAACACGAGCGTATCGGCGCCGTCCTGGCCCTCGACCACGTCGCTGCCATCGCCCGGGTTCCAGACGAACGTGTCGTTGCCCGCGCCGAGCAAGGCCGTGTCGTTGCCGCGGCCGCCCGTGATGAGGTCATCACCGTCGCCGCCGATCAGCGTGTCGTTGCTGTCGCCGCCGGTGATCGTGTCATTGCCCGCGCCGCCGTCGATCGTGAGCTTGATCAGGCTGGCGAGGCCGTTTCCCGCGGTGATGATGTCGTCGCCGCCATTGGCATTGACGACGAGGTTCTCGGTGGTGCCGATGTCGAGGCTGAACGGGGCGGGGCTGACACGGTCGAAACGCACGCGCGTACCGTTGGCTGCGATCGTGAATGTTTCAGCGCCGTTGCCGCCGTTGACCTCGGCGGTGTCGTTGCCGTCACCGCCCTCGAAGAGGTCGCTGCCGTCACCGGGATTCCAAATCATGCGGTCGTTGCCGGATTGGCCAAAGACCTGGTCGTTGCCGGCGCCGCCGGTCAGCACATCGTTGCCGGCCCCGCCGAACAGCAGGTCGTCGCCGCCTTTGCCGAGGAGGGTGTCATTGCCGTTCTGGCCGAAGAGCAAATCTGCGCCGGAGCCGCCGGTCAGCACGTCGTTGCCTGCGCCGCCGAACAGCTCGGCGGCGGGCAGCGCGCCGTTGGATTCGTCGAGCGCAATCGTGTCGTTGCCGCCCTGACCGAACACCTGAATCACCGTGGTGTTGGCGACCGTCGGCTGGCCCCCATCGATGGATACGGCGCCCCCGTTCACGAGAATTTGCCCAGCGGCGTTGCGGCTGGTTGTGATGGTATCGTCGGCGTTGTCGCCGAACTCTGACAACAAGCGGGCGCTGGGGGAAAAGCTGGCTTTAATCGCCATGATTGTAGTCCTTTCGGAGATTGGCCTCGATGCAGAGGCGGGTCAGCAGTGAACAGGGATCAATAGGTGCCGCAGCACTGCGTGGGCTTACCCGCCGGCGAGATGACAGGCTTGAAGCCGAACTCCAGCCCACCCTGAATCTCTTTGGAGATTCCCTGAAGATTTCCTGTAGAGCGGTATGGGGCAACCCCTTCGATAACCCCCGACTATTTGACAAGTCGGCGCGCGGCAGCGACGAAGCATCCGTCGCAGCAACGAGGGGATTGCCTTGAACTTCCGCTTCACCGATTTCGAGATCAATACCGAGCGGCAGGAGTTGCGGCGCGCCGGCGTCATTGTTCACGTCGAGCCGCAGGTGTTCGATCTGCTGGTTCACCTCATTCAGAACCGCGACAGGATCGTCACCAAGGACGAGCTGATCGACGCGATCTGGCACGGCCGCATCGTCTCGGAGGCGACGCTCAGCTCCCGCATCAACGCGGCACGGCGCGCGCTCGGCGACACCGGCAATGACCAAAGCCTCATTCGCACGCTGTACAAGCGCGGGTTTCGTTTCGTCGGCGACGTGAGCGAGGACACTTTTGCGCCGGCTGCTCATGCGATCGAGAAGGAGGCTCTCCTGCAGGGCGCAGGCCACACTGCGGCCGACCTCGTGCTGACGGGCGAACCGCTGCCACTCCCCGACGAATCATCGGTCGCGGTTTTATCGTTCCAGAACATGAGGAGCTGTCCGGACCAGGAGCACTTTGCCGACAGTCTCGACGCCGCCGCTTGCCCCCCGCCGACGCTTTCCGACCGCGTGTCGGTTGCCGCCGCGGAGTATGCGGCATTGCCGGGTGACCGCGGCGCTGACCTTGCGCCGGTGGACAAGGGGATGGCGCCGACCGGGCCGCGGGCAGCACGAAACCTGCTGTTCGCCGGCGCGCTGATCAGCCTCGCGTCATTGCTGGTCACCGGCGCGTGGCTGCTGTCATCGCCCTCCCCTTCGCCCGCCGCGTCCACGCAAGATGCCATTACGCTCGCCAGCAAGGCCGAATCGCCAGCGGACGGGCTCAAAGCGCAGGTCCCGTCGATCGTCGTGCTCCCCTTCATCAATCTGAGCGGCGATGCGAAGCGCGACTACCTGGCCGACGGGATCACCGACAGCCTCATCAGCGACCTTGTGCGCGCGCTGCCCGGAATCTCCATCGTCTCCCGTGATACCGCGTTCACCTACAAAGGCCGGGGTGCGGACGCACGGCAGATCGGCCGCGAGCTGGGGGTACGCTATCTGCTCGCGGGCAGCGTCGTTTTCGAGGGGGAACGCGTGCGCGTGAACACCCAGTTGGCCGAGACCAAGGAAGGGAGCCAGCTGTGGGCCGAACGTTTCGACACCGAGCGAACGAGCATCCTGCAGGTCCAGGACGAAATCGTCGGCCGGGTGTCGCGCGCGATCGGCTTGAAGGTCGTCGACATCGAAGCGCGGCGAAGCTCGCGCGAAAGGCCGAGCAGCGCCGAGCTCGTGGATCTCATCATGCGCGGAAAGGCGGTGCTCAACCTACCGTCGTCGGCGGCCACGATGATCGAAGCCCGCGGTCTGTTCGAGCAGGCACTCAAGGTTGAGCCGAGCAACGTCGATGGCCTGGCCGGAGTCGCCACGACGCTCATTTTCGAATTCCTGAACGGTTACTATGAAACCGGAGGTGACAAGCGCCTGCACGACGCGGAGTTGCTGCTCGACCGCGCGGTCATGCTCGAGCCCCGCCACATCATGGCCTTGAAGGCGAAGGCTGCGCTTCGGCGCACGCAGGGCAAGTTCGACGACGCCATTGCCGCGGCCGAAGCGGTCGTCATGGAAAATCCCGGCGAGCCGTGGGCCTACAAGGAGATCGGCTTGTCGACCATGTATCTCGGCCGGCCGGAACAAGCCCTCGACTGGTACGCCAAAGCCAACCGTATCGGTCCGCGTGACCCGGGACGGTGGACCTGGCTGGACGGTCGAGGGCACGCGCTCATCCTTCTCGGGAGGGACGAGGAGGCCATCCACGCGCTGATCAGCGCGCTCGACGCCAATCCCAAGAACCTCTTTTCGCACGCCTTCCTCGCAGCGGCCTACGCGCATCTCGGTCGCTCCGACGAGGCTCGAGCGGCGCTCGCCGCCTATCTGCAACGACGTCCGGGGGCGACGATATCGACGTTCCGCCGCCTTTCGCCGGTGCCGCTCGCACTCACGAGCCCGAAGTACCAGCAACAGCACGAACGGCTGAAGGAAGGGCTGCGCAAAGCCGGCATGCCCGAATAGCCGGATTCCAAGTGTGCGCTGCGGTAGGATCGCTGGCGGCTATCGCACTGGCGGCCATGTTGCCATCTTCAGAAAATCTCCAGGAAATCTCCAGGGATTCCAGATCAACTGTTGCTTGGAGCGGAAATCGCTCAGATTGAGCCGCGACCTCGCTCCAAACATGGAACGCTCGCGCGACACCCTCACCGCACCGGTTGCGCGCGGTCCACGGCCGCGCCGCGCAGGTAGACCGACGCGATTCGCCGCGTGTTGGTGATGTCGTCAAGCGGATTGGCGTCGAGCACGATGAAGTCGGCGCTCTTGCCCGCCTGCAGCGTGCCGGCCTCGGCAAGACGCAGGAACTCGGCCGAGTTGCGCGTGGCGGCGACAATGACCTGCATCGGAGTCATTCCGGCGGTCACCATGTCGGCCATCTCCTCGTGCGGCCCCCACGGCCGGTTGCCGTCGGTGCCGAGCGTGATGCGCACGCCCGCGGCGTTGAGCTTCGCCAGGTTGCGCGCCTGGATGCCGTAGAAGGCCTGCTCGCGCGGCTTGTCGGTGTTGGCGGCTTCGAGCTTCTCCAGCTCGGCGTCCGGCAGGCTCCCGCGCAACCAGCTCAGATCCGTCTTCACGCCGCGGTCCGGCAGGTTCGGCGTGAGCACCAGGTTCGGACGCTCCTTGAACATGGCGACGAGCTCATCGTCGATGTCGCGGTCGCGCACGCCGTGCGCGAAGCCATCGATGCCGGCGCGGATAAGCCCCTTAGTGTCCTCGAGATCGAAGATGTGCGCGGTGATGCGCAGGCCCTGCTTGTGCGCCTCATCGATGATGGCGCCGTAGATTTCAGGGGTCAGCTTCTTGTACTTGCCGTCGCGGGTGTCGACCCAGATCTTGACGATGTCGACCTTCTGCGCCGCGAGCTCCTTCACCGCCTGGCGGCCTTCCTCCTCGGTGGTGATCCAGTGCGGCACCGTCAGGCGCCCCGGCTCAGGCATGGTGATGCCGCGCCCCGCGCTCAGGAAGCGCGCGGCGCCGGGTATGGCCTGGCCGCGGATGTCGAGCAGCTCGTATTTGTCCATGCCGAGGCTGAGCGCAGCGCTCACGCCGAAATAGGCGCGCCGCCGGAGGTCGCGCATAATCGCTTCGCGCGTCGGACTGAGATGGACGTGGGTGTCGATCAGCATCGGCATCACGGTCTTGCCGACGAGGCTCACGCGCGTGGCGCTCGCGGGCACGCTCACCTCGGCGGCGCGACCGGCCGCGACGATCCGCGCGCCGTCGACGACGAGCACTGCGTTCTCGATCGGAGCGCCGCCATCGCCCACGATGAGGCGGGCGCCTTCGAACGCGGTGACCCCGGTCTGCGCGCGCGCGGGAGGCGCGAAAGCGGCGAGGCAGCCAAGGGCAACGGCTGCGGCAAGGGCGGCGACGTTCACGCGGCGCATCGAAGCCTCCAGGGTAAGAGCGGACGGCGGTACTTTAGCGGTTCTCGCGGGGCAGGAAGAAGGGGGTTACTGGATGGTCGCTTTGGCAAGCATGACAGTCGCCCAGGTCCACCGAAAACGCCTGGGCACGGCGCGCCTACCAACGACGAGATCGGCGCGCCGTGGGCGGGATCGCGCGCTCCCCGACACGCCTGATCCCAGTCGATATGATCCGACCTAGCCCGCCGGGCGTTCGTCCGCGATCACCTTGCCGTCGTTGGGCAGGCTGCCGATGGCGACGAACTTGACCCCGCCTCTGAGCTTCGTCACCGACTGCAGCGTGGCTGCAACCGCGTCCTGCAAACCGTCCGCGGACGATGGCGCCGAGCATTCCGCGAACAGGGTCATCGCGTCCTGCTCGCCGGCGCGGGTTACGGCGAGCCGTAACCGGCCGAGCTCGGGATGACGCTTGCCGACCTGGGCCACCTGGGCGGGATGCACGAACATGCCCTTGACCTTCGTGACCTGGTCGGCGCGGCCCATCCAGCCGGCGAGGCGCATGTTGGTCCGCCCGCTCGGTGAACGACCCGGCATCACCGCCGAAAGATCGCCGGTGGCAAAGCGGATCATCGGATAGTCCGGGTGAACCGAGGTGACGACGACCTCGCCCACTTCGCTCGCCGCGACCGGATCGCCGGTGCCGGGCCGCACGATCTCCACCAGCAGGGTCTCGTTGACGATCAACCCCTCGGCCTCCTCGCATTCGTAGGCGACGACGCCCAGGTCGGCGGTGGCGTAGCACTGGAGCACCTTTACCCCGCGTCCCGCCAGTTCCTGGCGCAACGACAGCGGCAGTGCACCGCCCGACACCAGCGCGCGCTGAAGCGAAGATGCGTCCTTGCCGGCCGCCGCGGCGGCGTCGAGCAAAATCTTGAGGAAGTCGGGTGTGCCGAGATAACCAACGGGCTTGAAATGCGCGATCGCCGCGAGCTGCTGCTCGGTATTGCCGGTACCGGCGGGGATGACCGCGCAACCGAGCGCGTGCGCTCCGGATTCCAGCATGAAGCCGCCCGGCGTGAGGTGGTAGGAAAAGCAATTGTGCACGACGTCGCCGGGCCGAAAGCCGGCGGCAAACAGCGCGCGCGCCGCGCCCCAGAAATCCTTGCCCTCCCCTTCAGGCTCGAAGATCGGTCCGGGCGACATCAACAACCGGCGCATGCGGCCGGGCGCCGTGACGTTGAAGCCGCCGAACGGAGGCTGCTCCTTCTGCCGGTCTGCCAGCTCCGACTTGCGCAGCAGTGGTAATTTCGCGAGCTCCTCCCGCGAGGTCACCGCATTTGGGTCGATGCCGGCAAGCTGCGTCGCCCATCCGGGCGCACGCATGGCCAGCGCGATGAAGCTGGGGAGACGGCCGAAAAAATCGCGCTCGCGTGCGTCGGGGTCGCGGGTTTCGAGCCGATCGAAATGCTCAGACGTCATCGGTCATGGCCCTGGGAGCAGTTTCATGAATGCCGTTCGGACGACTTCGCAAGCGGTTGACGGAACATGCCGCGGACTGGCACCTCACAATCCAGAACTGCCGCATGTGATTCCAGTAATAGTTATACTGCCTTAAGTCCCGCGCCCGGCGACCCTCGGAATCAAAGGCACACTAGCTCAAATGATTCGGGGGACACTAGCTCTAATGATTCCAGTTCGGTTTCAAGATTGAAGTTCCAAAATGAACACTCAGCCTACAATTATAGGAATTTCAAATCCACCGTAGGCGAGCGAAACCGCTTCAGATTGAATCGAGATTTCGCTCTAAGTATTTATTCGTTCGCATGATCTTCTCCGAAAGGTTGGCAACTTTTCGGGATTAGGTTGTAGTGCCCCAAGTCCGAAGTTTAAAAATTTTCGCTCGGCAGGTGCCAAAGCGAACTTTTATGATCCATCAAAGCCAGCGCTTGCGTCGCTTGAAAGACTTCAGGTTCTTGAACGAGCGGCGCGCGGCGCCGCCGCCCAGATAGAATTCCTTGACGTCCTCGTTGTCCATGAG
>DASSJW010000345.1:0-5586 GCA_035690995.1 Xanthobacteraceae bacterium | reverse complement strand
AGCATCGAGCCGTGGCCGGCCGAAAGCACGAAGCGGTCGCGGTCGGGCCAGGCCGGATCGGCGGGGTCGAATTTCAGGAACCGCGTGAACAGCACGGTTGCAATGTCGGCCGCGCCCATGGGCAGGCCGGGATGGCCCGATTTCGCCTGTTCGACCGCGTCCATGGCGAGCGCGCGGATGGCGTTCGCCATGCGATCGTGCTGGGCGCGCGTCAGCGGCGCGGGAGCTTCGCGGGCGGCGGCCCTTTGCGCGGAGGTCGCGGCGACGGCGAGGGAAGATTTCGAGCTGGTCATGGCGGGGCCAAGCGGTTGCTGTTTCGAGGCTCTAGCACGCGGACGAGGGGAGTCAAAGAATGCTGGCCCTGGTCTCGCTCGCCATTCACAGGAGGGGGGACAAGTTCCGGTCGCACGTTGACGGCACGCTGTGACGCAACGTAGGGTTCTCACTCTAACCGCTTGCCGAGCCGAAAGATTTTCGCGGCCACAAGGCTGACGAATCCGGGGGGTATTGGCCGATCAGGGGGCGAGAATGAGCGAGCCGAGCGCCATCGACGCGGCCAGCAAACGTCTTGCGCTTGCGCTCGACGCGCTGGCGGCCGCGGTCGAGCGTCGACATGACGCCGATCGCGGCGAGCAGACTCTCGATGCCCAGCTGCACGCGCTCGGCACCGACCGTTCGCGTCTCGCCTCGGAACTCGACGCGGCGGCTGCTCGCGCGCGGACGCTGGAGACCACCAACCGCGAGGTCGCGCAGCGGCTCGATGCCGCCATCGACACCATCCGCTCCGTGCTCGCCGCGGACGAGCACTGAGAGACGTCAACGTCAGGCGGAGAAGACCATGTCGCAGGTCAGCGTCACCATCAACGGTCGCCAGTTTCGTATGGCCTGCGAAGACGGTGAAGAGGCGCGCTTGCAGCGTCTGGCGCAAGATCTGGACGCGAGCATCGCCCAGCTGCGAACGCGTTTCGGTGAGATCGGCGACACCCGGCTCACGGTCATGGCCGCGCTCACGCTCGCCGACGAGTTGGCGGAGACGAAGGAGAAGCTGCAGCGTCTCGAGCCGGAGCTGGCGACTCTGCGAAACGCGAGCGTTGCCTCGGCCGATCGCACCCAGGCGACACAGACCGCGGTCGTGGCCGCGCTCAATGCGGCGGCCGAGCGCATCGAGAACATCACCAAACGCCTGAACGAGACGGTTCCCGAGAACGGCGTCCCGATGGGATGACGATCGCGTATGATGGGTGGCGGTACGGGGGCTTACGCATTACATTGGTTGGGCGGGGCTGCGAGGTGCGTAAGGAGCCATATTCCTGGGGCCTTATCGATCCTCAAGGGAGCTGTCCCTGGCCGGGCTCGTGGGCTCGGTCACATGGCGCCCACCTACTTTCGTAGGGAACCCGGGATCGACGCTCTAACGGCCATCGCGGCTCCGCACTTCGAATTCTGTCCCGCCGGTTGATGGATCACCACTCCACCTCCATTGCAGATGCCAAGGCCGCGCTCCGCCGCGAGGCGGTCGCGCGCCGCGACAGCCTGCCGCCCGACATGCGCGCCGCCGCGGCCCGGACGATCGCGGAACGGCCGTTCCCGTGCGCCGTGGCGGCAGGTGCAATCGTCTCCGGCTTCATGCCCTTGAAGAGCGAAATCAATCCCATGCCGTTGATGCGAAGGCTTGGCGACGCCGGCGCCCAGCTCGCGCTGCCCGCCGTTGCCGGACGAGGCAAGCCGCTGACCATGCGCGCCTTCGCGTTCGGCGAGCCGTTGGTGGCGGGAGTCTGGGGCATCCGCGAGCCGGGGCCCGATGCCCGCGAGGTTTTCCCCGATATCGTGATCGTGCCGCTCCTGGCCTTTGACCGCGCCGGCCGTCGCCTCGGTTATGGTGCGGGCTACTACGACATGACCATTGCCGGCTTGCGGGCGCGCAAGCCCGTCATCGCCGTCGGTATCGCCTTTGCCGCGCAGGAAATCCCGCGCGTGCCGACAACCGTCCGCGACGCTCCGCTCGATCTCGTGCTAACCGAGCACGAGGTCATCGACTGCCGGGCAACGTAACGCATGCGTATCCTCTTCATCGGCGACATCGTGGGCCGCAGCGGTCGTGCCGTCCTGCTCGAGCGCCTGCCTCGGCTGGTGCGGGACTGGAAGCTCGATTTCGTCGCCGTGAATGGCGAAAACGCCGCCGGCGGCTTCGGCATCACCGAGATGATCTACCAGGAATTCGTCGATGCCGGCGCGGACGTGGTTACCGGCGGCAATCATTCCTGGGATCAGAAGGAGGCGCTGGTTTTCATCGAGCGCGCGCCCAAGCTGCTTCGGCCGATCAATTTTCCCGCCGGTACGCCCGGCCGCGGCGTCGCGCTGATCGAAGCCAAGAACGGCGCGCGCGTGCTGGTCGTCAACGCCATGGGCCGCATCTTCATGGACCCGCTCGATGATCCTTTCGCCGCGGTCGAACACGAGCTTGCGGCATGTCCGCTCAAGCAATCCGCCGACGCGATCATCGTCGACATCCATGCCGAGGCGACCAGCGAGAAGCAGGCGATGGGTCATTTCTGCGACGGCCGCGCCAGCCTCGTGGTCGGCACCCACACGCACGCGCCGACCGCCGATCATCAGATCCTGCCGCATGGCACGGCCTTCGTGTCGGACGTCGGTATGACCGGCGACTACAATTCGGTGATCGGGATGGACAAGGAGGAGCCGCTGATGCGGTTCCTGCGCAAGATTTCCGGCGCGCGCTTCGAGCCCGCGATGGGCCCGGCGACATTGTGCGGGCTTGCGGTCGAGACCGATGACGCCACCGGGCTCGCGCGGCGTGTCGCGGCCGTGCGTCTGGGCGGCCGGCTGGAAGCGGCGCAACCGACATTCTGGGAATGAGACCCTGACCTGCGCCGGCGGGGTCGGGCGCGGCGTGAACTCTCGTGCGCTTTGGACTAGTCTTGCCTCGGGCGGACGACCGTCCGCCCCCAAAAGCCATAATGACACAGGGAGTGGACGTCATGGGAGAGATGTCGTTATCGCGGCGTCGGCTGCTGGCCGGGGCATCCGCGACCACCGCATTGGGTTTTCTCGGCGGCGCGCCGGTGGCGCAGGCCAAGGCGCCGATGCTCAACACGCCGGCGCCGGCGTTCTATCGGTTCAAGCTCGGCAGCATCGAAGCGACGGTCGTTTCGGATGGGCCGCTGTCGATCGGCGATCCGAAGAATACCTTCCGCGGCCCGACCGCCGAGGAGATCGGCAAGATGATGAGCGATCATTTCCTGCCGACCAACAACGTGGTGCTGGACCAGAACGTCCTGGTGATCAACACCGGCGACAAGCTCGCCCTGTTCGAGACCGGAATGAGCTCGGTGAAGCGCACTGACGCGATGGGCCAATTGGCGGCCAATCTCAAGAAATCCGGAATCGATCCCAGCGACATCGACGCGGTCATTCCCACCCACGCGCATATCGACCATGTCGGCGGGATCATGGCCGCGGACGGCAGCCGCAACTTCCCCAACGCGCAGATCCACATCGCCCAGTCCGACTTCGACTTCTGGACCGACGACAAGCGGCTCGGCACCCCGGCGGAAGGCTCCGCACTCGCCGCCAAGAAGAACCTGCTGCCGAACCGGGACCGCATCGTGTTCTACAAGGACGGCCAGGACGTCCTCCCCGGCGTACAGGCGATGCACACCCCGGGGCATACGGTCGGACACACCAGCTTCGTGATCAATTCGGGCGGCAAGTCGCTGTTCCTGGTCGGCGACCTCATGCATCACGTGATCCTGATCGAGAAACCCCGCATGGAGGTCGCGTTCGACACCGATCCCAAGCAAGGGGTGGAGACGCGCATCAAGGTCATGGACATGCTCGCGGCGCAGCGGATGACCACGCTCGTCTACCACTTGCCGTGGCCCGGCATCGGCCATCTGACCAAGCAGGGTGATGGCTTCCACTACGTCCCAGAGCCGATGCAGCTGGTGCTGTAGGCATTTTCGTCTCGTCGATCGTGACGGCCGCGGGCGCGCCGCGTCCGCGGTCGATGCGTGGCGTCGATTGACTAAGACCTTCGTTGCGGCACAATCGCCAAAAATCTCTTCCTGGGAGGAACGAATGCTTGCCGCGACGCGACCAACGAGCTTGCGTGCGCTGGTGGCCGCCGCGCTCGCGCTGCTCTGCGCACCGGGTTACGCCGAGACCCTCGACGAGCTCTACGCCAAGGCCAAGGACGAAAAGTCGCTCGTGATCTATGCCGGCGGGCCGGTGTCGAACTACGAGCCGCTGGCACGGGAATTCGAGCGCAAGTTTCCGGGACTGACGGTGTCCATCGACGGTGGCTTCAGCAACGTGCTGAACCAAAAGATCGAGCAGCAGTTCAAGGACCGCAAGCTGGAAGCCGACATGGTGCTGTTTCAGACCGCGCAGGACTTCGTGCGCTGGAAACAGCAGGGGAAGATGCTCGCTTTCAAACCGGAGGGCTTCGACGCCATCGACAAGTCGTTCAAGGATCCCGACGGGGCGTTCATTGTCTGGTATGTGGGCCTGCTGTCATATGCCTACAACACGCAACAGCTCCGACCGGAGACGGCCCCGAAATCGGCGCTCGATTTCCTCAAGCCCGAATTTCGCGGCAAGATGATCGCCTGCTACCCCTATGACGACGACGCCACGCTCTATCTGTTTCACACCCTCGCGCAGAAATACGGCTCCGACTACATCGACAAATATCTGGCGAACCAGCCCAACTGGGTGCAGGGCCATCTCAGCGTCTCGCGCTCGGTGGCCGCCGGCACCAACCTCGTCACGCTCGATGCCACCACGTCGACGGTGCTCAATCTCAAGAAGGCCGGGCAGCCGATCGAATTCGTATTTTCCGAAGTCGATCCCCTCCCGGTCTATTACTCCACCGCCGGCATCTTCAAGGACGCGCCCCATCCCAACGTCGCCAAGCTCTATCTGAGCTGGGTGCTGGCGCCCGAGCAGCAGCGCCGGATCGGGACGTTCTCGTCCCGCAGCGACGTGCCGCCGCCGGCGGGACTGAAGCCGCTGTTCTCGCACGCGGTGGCCAACGGCTATCGCGAATTCGTCACCGACGATCGGCTGCTGACCGATCTGCGCAAGCGGTTCGAAGCCGCTATCGGCCCGATCCGCAACACCGGCGGCGTTCGCTGACGCAGCCTGCCCGCTACGGCCGGTTCTGGATTTTCTGCAAAGTGCGTCCTATAACGCGCGCACAATCCATGATCCGCGGCTTCGCCGATCGCGCTTATCCTGCGCGGCGCGAGCCGTCGAGGAGCAAGGCATGGCCGGTCATTCCCAGTTCAAGAACATCATGCACCGCAAGGGGCGGCAGGATAAGGTCAAGTCCAAGCTGTTCGGAAAGCTGGCGCGCGAAATCACCGTCTCGGCCAAGCTCGGCCTGCCCGACCCTGCTATGAACCCGCGCCTGCGCGCAGCCATGCTGGCCGCGCGCGCGGAGAACATGCCCAAGGACAATATCGACCGCGCGATCAAGAAGGCCATCGGCGGCGATGCCGAGAACTACGACGAAATCCGTTACGAGGGCTATGGGCCCGGCGGCGTGGCCGTCGTGGTCGAGGT
>DASSJW010000344.1:0-8274 GCA_035690995.1 Xanthobacteraceae bacterium | reverse complement strand
CGCCAAGGGGCCGCCAAGTATTTCAGCGGCGAAGGCGAGTTCATCCCGGTGCGCCCGGGCCGCAACATGTGGGAGACCAATTTCATCCCCGATCTCGCCGGGTTCGAGCTCAAGGCCTGGGACCAGCGCGGCGCCGGCGGTTCGAACATGATGTTCATCCTCGCCGACGGCACCATGCACGCCCACACCTCGCAGATGCCGGTCGGCACCTACAAGAAGGCGCACCGCCACGGCGCCGACTTCCACGTGTTCGCCGTGACCGGGCACGGCTTCTCGCTGTTGTGGTACGAGGGCGCCAAGGACTTCGTGCGCATCGACTGGAAGCACGGCTGGGTGTTCGCGCCACCCGACCAGATGTTCCATCAGCACTTCAATACGGCGCGCGATCCGGCGCGCTACCTCGCGGTCGCATTCGGCAGCCTGCGCTACCCCTTCACGACCGACAAGCGCCATGTCTTCCTGGGCATGGACGTGAGCGTGAAGGACGGCGGCTGCCAGATCGAATACGAGCACCAGGATCCGCGCATCCACGGCATCTATCTCGAAGAGCTCGACAAACACGGCGTGACGTCGGGCATGGCCAAGTTCATCGACGAGCGGTCCTACGCCAAGACCCCGGCCTGAGGCCGGCACAACGCAAAAATGCACGACCTCGAGTTCGAGCACCTGCACGTCAGCGCCGAGGACGGCGCGGTCAACGAGGTCGCCTGGGCCGCCGACAATGTCGAACTGACCACCGTCGGGATCGACATCGGGTCGTCCACCTCGCATCTGATGTTCGCCCGCGTGCACCTGCAGCGGCTGTCGGCGGCGCTGTCCAGCCGCTTCGTCGTGGTCGGGCGGAAAATTCTGTGGCAATCGCCGATCCTGCTGACGCCCTACCGTTCCGATTACACCATCGACGTCGACGACCTCGCCGGCTTCATCGGCGGCTGCTACGCCTATGCCGGCATCGAACCCGAAGAGGTCGACAGCGGCGCGGTGATTCTGACCGGCGAGGCGCTCAAGCGCCGCAACGCGCGCGCCATCGCCGAGCTGTTTTCGGACGAAGCCGGAAAGTTCGTCTGCGCATCGGCCGGGCACCATATGGAGTGCCAGATGGCCGCCCACGGCTCCGGCGCCATCGCACTCTCGCGCGGTCACAATGCGACGCTGCTCAATGTCGATATCGGCGGCGGCACGACGAAATTCGCACTGATCGAGAAGGGCCGCATCCTCGCCACCTGCGCCATTGCGGTCGGCGGCCGTCTTCTGGTCGAGGACGGTGACCAGGGCCTCACGCGCATCGAGCCGCCGGTCGAAGCCGTCGCCAAGGCGCTCGGCATCGAGCTCGTGCTCGGCAAGCCGCTGGCGCCGCAGGATCGCCGCCGCATCGCCGCCCGCATGGCTCGCATCGTCATGGGCATGATCGATCTGCGCCAGCCGGGCGAGCTGGCGCGGGCGCTGCTGGTGACCGATGGCTGGCCGGCCGAGTTCGCCAACAAGGGCGTCGACGCCATGACCTTTTCCGGCGGGGTCGCGGAATATCTCTACAAGCGCGAGACGCGCCGCTTCGGCGATCTCGGCTCCGATCTGGCCGAGGAGCTGCGCCATGCGCTGGCGCACCGCCGCGACCTGCCGCCGGTCTGGGACCCGGGCCAGGGCATCCGCGCCACCGTCATCGGGGCGGCGCAGTTCTCGGTGCAGATCAGCGGCAACACCATCCTGATCGCCGATCCCGACAAGCTGCCGCTGCAGAACCTGCCGGTGCTCTCATGCCAGTTCGCACTGGACGATGCGATCGCTCCCGATGCGGTCGCCGCCAGTGTCCGCGGCGCGCTCGCCCGCGCCGATTTCGAGGAGGGCGAGAGCCCGGTCGCGCTGTCGTTTCCATGGCACGGGGACCCGTCCCATGCGCGCCTGCACGCGGTGGCCGCGGGCATCTGCGCCGCGCTGCCGCGCACCTTGCAGGAGGAGATGCCGCTCGTGCTGCTGATCGACGGCGATGTCGGCAAGAGCCTCGGCCGCGTCATCCGCCACGAGATCGCGCCCGCCGCCGATGTGATCGCGATCGACGGCGTGCAGCTCAAGGAATTCGACTACGTCGACATCGGCGGCGTCATCGAGGTGACCAACGTGGTGCCGATCATCATCAAGTCGTTGCTGTTCAAGTAGCCGAGTCCCCCGAGGGCGACCGCGGACGAATGATGGAATTCATGGTGCAAACGGCGAAGTGACGCGTTGCGCGCCGTTCGGATTTACAAGCCCTCGGCAATCGCATCAGATCACCGCCTGGCGTACCGTTAGCGTTCAGTTCCCCCAAACATCGCCATGAGGAAACAAATGCCCGCCAAAAAGCCCGCCAGACCACCAGCCAGAAAGCCCGCCAAGAAGGCAGTCAAAAAGATGCCACCACCGCGCATCGAGGTGCTCGCGGAAGACAAGCTCACGGCGGTCCAGCGTGCCCTCCTCGACTCGATCCGCTCGGGTCCGCGCGGGGGCAGCACCACCATCCGCGGGCCGTTCGCGGTCTTTCTGCATGCGCCGGAATTCGGCGAGCTCGCGCAGCAGCTCGGCGGCTTTTGCCGCTACCAGACTGCGGTGCCGCCGCGGCTCTCGGAGTTCGCGATCCTGGTCACGGCCAAGCTCTGGCGCGCCCAGTACGAATGGTTCGCGCACGTGCCGCAGGCCGAGCGTGTTGGGGTCACGAAAGAGACCATCAGCGACCTCCACAAGGGCCGTATGCCGAAATCGCTGCCCAAGGACGAGCGCGCGATCTACGACTTCATCCAGGAGCTCTACAAGACCCGGCGCGTGAGCGACAAAACCTTCAACCGCGTGGTCGAGGTCCTCGGCGAGCCCGCCACCATCGAGTTCGTGGGCATCCTCGGCTATTACGTGTTGATCTCGATGATCCTCAACGTCTTCCGCATGTCGCCGCCGGAAGGCGTGTCGCTCCCGTTCGCGGAAACGGCATGACCCGGCTCGGGTCCCGGGCCCCGCACCCCAAGGACACGAGCCATCACGGGACCCCGCGGTCGAGCCTAGTGGACCGGCGACGCACGTCCACCGCTGTGTTACCTTGTGCAGGCGTCCTTGGATATGACGGAGGGGCTGACCCATGCAACGCCGAGGGTTCATTGTACTGGCAATGGCGGGTGTGATTGCCGGCGGATCGTGGTTCGCCGCCGGGACCATCACACGCGCGCAACAGCCGGCCGCGGCCGCACCGCCGACCCGGGCGGTGCCGCCAATCGGGCCCGCTGATCCGAGCCTTCAGACCGTCCCGCTGCCAGGCGGCAAAAAAGTGCACCTCCTGCCGGCAACGTTGGAAACCACGCAATGGGGCTGGTTCAACAATGCCCAGCCGCCCGTGCTGCGCATCAATTCCGGCGACACCGTCGTCATGGAAACGATGATGCACAGCCACAATCAAGTCGTTCCCGGCACGACGATCGAGCAAATCAAGAAGCTCAGAACCGATTTTCCCGGCCGCGGACCGCACACATTGACCGGACCGATCTATATCGAAGGGGCCGAGCCGGGCGACGTTCTCAAGGTCACAATCAACAAAATCGTTCCACGCGCCTACGCGGCAAACTTCAACGTGCCGGGCATGTTCGGACAGTTTC
Source organism: Xanthobacteraceae bacterium (assembly GCA_035690995.1). Lineage (GTDB taxonomy): Bacteria > Pseudomonadota > Alphaproteobacteria > Rhizobiales > Xanthobacteraceae > VAZQ01. The sequence goes on along the minus strand of DASSJW010000344.1, from coordinate 4,663 downwards.
CTCAGCAGTTCCAGGACGGGCAAGTCCGTTACATGTATCTGGACCTCGACAAGATGCAGACGGAATTCATCCCCGGCGTGGTCGTGCCGCTGCGGCCGTTCCCCGGCACGCTTGGGGTCGCGCGCGCCGAGCCTGGGCAATATTCGTCCGTGCCGCCCGGCCGCTATGCCGGCAATCTCGACATTCGTGAGTTGGTGGCCGGAACGAGCCTCTACGTCCCGGTCTTCGTGAAAGGCGCGCTGCTGTGGTCGGGCGACAGCCACGCCGGCCAGGGCAACGGCGAAGTCAATCTCACCGCCATCGAGACCGCCTACAAGGAACTCAACATCACCGTCGAAGTGCTGAAGGGCACCAAGCTCGAATGGCCTCGCATCGAGACGCCGACGCATTGGATCACCATCGGCTTCGACCAGAAGCTCAACGTGGGATGGGACTTGCTGAAGGCCGAGACGTCGAAGTTTCTCGCCGAGACCCGCAAGGTGAGCCAGGCCGAAGCCGAGAAGATCATGGTCCGGCAATGGGACTGCCGGATCGCGGAAGTGGTCAATGTGGTCAAGGGCACCTATTGCATGAACCCGAAGTCGCCGCGCAACGGACCCAACCTGCCGACTGCGGAGAACGCGCAGTACTACGTCACGATCGTCAAGGATGCTGACCTCGACAAGGCAATGGACGGCGCGTCGATGGCGATGATCAATCTGCTGCAGGAGAAGCGGAAGCTCGCGCGGCTCGACGCCTACGGGCTGGCCAGCATCGCCATGGACTGTCGCATTGCGCCGCCCGCCGCCGGCAACGACAAGACGGTGCATTGTTTGTTGCCGAAGAGCGTATTCGTTGCCCAGAGGTGATGGCCTTCGCGATCGGGGCGTCGCGCGCGGACGCATTGTGCCGTGCGCGACGCTGGCTTGCATCGTTGCGACATTCCTCGCATCGTCGGCCGCATTGGCGCAGAAACTGCGTGTCGTCGCCACGACCAGCGATCTTGCGAGCCTGGCAGAGGCCGTGACCGGCGACCTCGCGCGGGTCGAAACCATCATCCCGCCGTCAGCAGACCCGGAAGCCTTCGAGCCGCGACCTTCGGACCTCGCGAGGCTCAAGGGAGCCTCGGTCGTCGTCCGCGTTGGACTCGGTTACGACCATTGGCTCGACAAGCTGTTGTCGTTGCACGGCGATGCGGCGGTCAACCGACGCGGCGCGGGTTACGTCGACGCCTCCTTCGGCATTCCTTTGCTCGAGGTGAAGGGTTCGAGCGTCGATCCCGCCAATCGGGATGGGCATGCCCATGGCCTCGCCAATCCGCATTATTGGCTCGATCCCGTGAATGCCGAGATCATCACCGGGGGAATTGCGGAAGCGGGTATCCGTGCCGCGCCTGAAATGGCCGAAAAAATCATTGCCAACCGCGATGGTTTTCTCGTCTGGCTCAAGGCGCGGCTCACCGAGTGGGAGCAACTGCTCGCCCCGCACCGCGCCGCCCCCCTGATCGCCTATCACAACACCTGGCCCTATTTCGCGCGCCGCTTCCGACTCAACATCGTCGATGTGATCGAGAACAAGGCAGGCGTCACACCAAGCCCGGCACGGCTCGCCAAACTGGCAGCGACGATCCGCGAACAGAAAATACGGGTGATTATGCACGAGCCCTTTGAGCCAGAGGAGGCATCGCAATTGCTCGCCCGGCGGACCGGCGCGGTCGTGGTGACGCTCGCGCCATCGATCGGCAGCGTGCCCGCGGCCACCGACTATCCGACGCTCTTCGATTATAATGTCGGTACGCTGGCGCGAGCGCTGTCGGCCGCATCGAACTGAGCGATTCATGTTTGAGGACGTCCTCGCATTCGCGGCATTGCCGCTCGCGGCAGCCATCGTCTTCACCGGCATCCACACTTGGTTTGGCCTCCAGGTGCTGCGGCGGAACGTCGTGTTTGCCGATCTTGCACTCGCGCAGATGTCCGCGCTTGGCGCCACGGTCGCCGTGGTCGCTGGGCACGCCGTTCAGAGCATCGCCGGCTATGCCTACGCGCTCATATTCACCGCGGTGGGTGCCTTGTTGCTGACGGGAAGCCGCGGCTTCGCCCGTAGCGTGCGGCAGGAAGCCTTCATCGGCGTTCTCTATGTCGTTGCGACGGCGTCAACGGTGCTTGTCGTCGATCGCTCCCCGCAGGGCGCCGAGCACGTCAAGAAGATGCTGGTGGGCGGCATCCTATCGGTGACCGCGGACGAGTTGGTGAAGTTCATCGCCCTCTACGGCGCCATCGGAGCCTTTCATTGGCTCATACGACGACCATTGCTGGCCGCGGCGGACAATCCCGATTCGGGCACCCGACAAATCGCGTTTTGGGACCTGCTCTTTTACTTGTCGTTCGGTGTCGTCGTGACCTCGTCGGTCGGGACCGCAGGCGTATTGCTGGTGTTCTGTTTCCTCATCGTTCCAGCCCTGGTCGGCAGCCTGTTCTCGTCTCGCATCGGGATGGCGCTTGTAATCGGCTGGCTCGCGGGGACCGCCGCCAGCGCGGCCGGGATATTCGGGTCCTTCCTGCTCGATGCTCCGACCGGCGCGGTCACGGTCGTAGCGTTTGCCGCGGTTCTGGTGATTGCGGGCGCAGTACGCGCCTTCATCACGGCGCCCGCGAAAGAACGCTGCCGCAATCGTCAACTCGGGTTCCGCGTGGGCGGACTCCTCTTTTGCTTTGTGCTCGGCCTCTCCGGTACTTGGGTCGTCATCGCCCCTGCGGGCGATCATCCCCTTCTGGCCGCAATCGAAATGGCGACGGGGTTCGGGCCCGAGCGCTTCATGACGTCAAGAGAACGGGCGGACTATCTAGAAGCCGGGCTGATCGAGCATCGTCACAAAGGGGAGATCGACCGGCTCTACGACCGCGAACGGCTGTCTCGCTGGCAAGGTGACGAACTCGCACCCGACGAGGTTCGCCGCATCGGCTCAATGCAACAGACCCTGACCGAAATGGGCCGCGGCGAGCGTTTCGTGATGGACTACCTGCGCACGCGCGGACGCGAACGAGAACGCTGGTACGTCGGCCTGCCGCTCGCGACCTTCGGCTTTATCGGCGCTGCAGCCATCGCCTGGAGGACCCGCCGCGCGCGATGATCACGCCGGGCTAGATCTCAGTGGTTATGCCCGCCTGATGCCGGCGCGGAGGGCGAGCCTGCCGCCTCGACCGTATATTCGACGTCGACCTTGCCGGCCTTCTCGAACTGCAGCGTGGCTTTGACTTTCTGGCCCTTCTCCAGCGGCTGCTTCAGCCCGGTCAGCATCACGTGGAAAGATCCGGGCTTGAGCTCGACGGTCTCGCCGGGCTTGATCTCGAGCCCTCCCTCCACCGGCCGCATCTTGGCGACGCCCTGGTCCATCGTCATGTTGTGGACCTCGAATCCGGCGGCGGCTGATGTGGCGCCGCCGACCAGGCGGTCGGGCGCAATGCCCTTGTTGGTGATGCTCATATAGGCGCCCGCAACCTTCGCCCCCTTGGGCGTCGCCCGGGTCCAGGGTTTGGCCACCTGAATCGAGCCGATGCTGTAGTCCTGGGCGATGGCGGCGCTCGCGCCGAGCGAGAGCACCATGGCAAAAACGAAAGCGATGCGCGTCATTGATTCCTCCATGCCCGAAAGCTTGCGGGCCCCGTACGAAGTAAAGCGGCGACGGCGGTCAGGCCCGCGGAGGAGCACGGGCAGACTGCGCACCTATGGCGCGCAACGTGAGCGTTTCGCGTTCAAGGCCGACCGACAGCCGGCCAGCCGCCGGGACAATGACGGAGCTGCGGGCGTTTACTGAATTCACCGCCAGCAGAGGGTTGGCGCCGCAGTCCCGCATCTGGCAGGCCGGCCCGAGCGGACACGCCGGCCCATGTCGGCCCGGACGATCGGCGTCCGACCCCGCGCCGTCCTGCTCCGCTACGCAGAGCTCGGCAAATGTCGCCGGCGCGGCCGACACCGCCGAGGCGAGCGCTGCCAGCAGAGGCACGAGCAGATTGAGGGCAACCGCGTAGGCGACGGCGAGCGCAACAGCCCTGCGGCAGGTCCGGCGGAACATGGCGCCAATGTAGGGTTGAAGCGTCGGCGCGTCCACCGTCACCGAAGCGTGCCCGCACCAGCCTCAGGCCGAAGCCGGAGTCCGACCGCGCAGCTGGTTGGGGCGCAGCAACGATTTGACGACATCGGCGCACGCCACTGGCGCAAAGCCGCGCTCGCGATTCTTGTCCCCGATGAGAAATATGATGCGCTGCTGGTCCACCGCACGGCGGTAGATCTCGGCCAGCGACAACGCCGGGTCGCAACACCGGCTGTCGGCGCCGCCAACGCCGTCGATCTCGACAATCGAGAAATTTTCCCCCCGCATGAGTTCGTCGAGGGAGGCGAAGCGCAGCGCGAAGCGGCCATAATAGAATTCGCGCATGCTGCGCGCGACGGCGTCGAGGCGTGCTTCGAGTTCCGGCGTGATGTGCTGGCGTGCGTCGCGGTAGGACCCATCCATGCGCAACGTCAGGGAGAGAAGGCGCCCGCTCGACGTCCCCGGCATTCGCGCATAGAGCGCCGTGACGCGGCCGGTCTGCGGCACCAGGCGTTGCAGGATGACTTTCTCACCACCCGGGACATGGCGAAGATACTCGCGCAACGCCGCCACGTCCTCGATTCGGCAAGCTCC